>JAQGKN010000632.1 GCA_028290085.1 Hyphomicrobiales bacterium | reverse complement strand
GCGACAGGGCTTCCCGTATGGCGCTCGCACCGAACTGATATTTGTCTCGCAGGTGCTCTATTCTGAGTTTTTCCCCCGGCATCAAGTTGCCTTGGAGTATGTCTTGCCGCAGACGCCAATAAGCGTCCTCAATCTGAGATTTTGATTTTCCTGCAAGCCCTGCGAATTTGGTCGCGTGCATAATTCTCTCGACAGTAGATCTTCACTAACTTCAAGGCAGCACTGTATCAGGGTCGCGACATTTTCGAAAATCCGGCCGCCCGAATGGGAGGCACCAGGCGATCTCTTGCTTCTGAATTGAACAAGCAGACGCTTGCCAATGTGTGCAGCGCTCGCCGGCGGTGCTCCGCGTTGATGCCGGGAATGGCCGAAGGCCTGCGCCAGGAATTCAACCCGGAGCGGTGGTGAGAGCGCATGCGGAAGCTGCAACGGCGTTCGAGCAAGCCCGATGCGATGTAGAACGGGAAGCTCCGACAGACGCAATCAGCGGCCGCGAAGCAGATCGCGGAATTGTCGGGGCTGTGAGCGCAAATACTGGTTAGGCGCCGTCACAGATGCACCGAGCCTCGCCGCCGCGTGCCAAGGCCAGCGGGGATCGTAGAGCATCGCCCGGGCAAGCGCGATCATGTCTGCATCGCCCGTGCCGACGATCGCCTCCGCGTGTTCCGGTTCGGTGATCAGCCCGACAGCGACGATTGGCATCGCTGTTGCCTGTTTTACCGCGCGGGCGAGCGGCACCTGATAGCCGGGGCCAACGGGGATCTGCTGACGCGGATCAACGCCCCCGCTCGACACATGGATCGCTGAGCAGCCGCGACTTTCAAGCGCAACGGCAAACGCGATCGTCTGCGCGATATCCCAACCGCCCTCAACCCAATCGGCACCTGAAACCCGCATCGTCACAGGCTTGTCCGCCGGAAAGGCCTGTCTGACGGCATCGAAGATCTCGAGCGGGAAGCGCATCCGGTTGTCGAGGCTGCCACCATATTCATCGACGCGGTGATTGGACAATGGCGAGAGGAATTGATGCAGCAAATAGCCGTGCGCGCCATGGATTTGCACCGCATCGATGCCGAGATGCGCGGCCCGGTGCGCGGCGGCGGTGAACGCGTCGCGGATCCGGGCGAGACCGTCGTGGTCGAGTTCGACCGGCGGCTGATCGCGCTCGGCGAAACCGAGCGGAGACGGCGCAACCGTCTGCCAGGCATTGTCGTGCGATGGCGCGATCTGTCCGCCGCCGAGCCAAGGCAAATTTGTCGATGCCTTGCGCCCGGCATGATTGAGCTGGATCGCGATCGGCATGTCCGAATTGCGGCGCACGCTGTCCACCACGCGCGCCATCGCCGCTTCGGTCGCATCGTCATAGAGCCCGACATCAGCGTAGGAGATGCGCCCCTCCGGCACCACTGCGGTTGCCTCGATCGTCAGCAATCCGGCACCCGACAACGCCAGATGCCCGAGATGGATCAAATGCCAATCGGTCATGCAGCCGTCGACGGCCGAGTATTGGCACATCGGCGCGATGACGATGCGATTTACCAGTTTGAGGCCACCGACCGTGATCGGAGCGAAGAGTTTGCTCATCGGTATCCTGTGCCCTGCTCAATAGTAACGCGGGATCGGGCCCAACTGCGGGGTCTGGTCGGGAAGGTCGATATCTTCTTCATCGACGAAGCACCAGCCCCAGCCCTCCGGCGGGTCATATCCTTCGATGATCGGATGCTGCGTCGCGTGAAAGTGCGCCGTGGCGTGGCGGTTGGGCGAATCATCGCAGCAGCCGACATGTCCGCAGCTCCGGCAGAGGCGCAGATGAAGCCAGGTGCTGCCCATTTCCAGACATTCCTGGCAGCCGCGCGCACTCGGCTTGACCTTGTTGATGGTGCTGTTGTGGCGACAGGTCGTCATGCTCATTCCTTCGCTGCTCGGGCCCGGGGGCGGGCGCGATCAGCCCCTCACGAACGCCAGAAGCTCGGGGTTGATGACATCGGCATGCGTGGTGAGCATGCCGTGCGGAAAGCCCGGATAAATTTTGAGTGTACCGGCCTTCAAGAGCTTGATCTGGAGCAGCGACGCATCGGCATAGGGGACGATCTGGTCGTCATCGCCCTGCATCACGAGCGTGGGGACCGTAATTGCCTTCAGATCCTCGGTCTGATCGGTTTCCGAAAAGGCTTTGATACCTTCATAATGCGCCTGCGCGCTGCCCATCATTCCCTGACGCCACCAATTCCGAATCACGCCATCCGACACAGCCGCGCCGGGCCGGTTGAAGCCGTAAAAAGGTCCCGACGCGACATCAATGTAGAAGCCCGCCCGGTTAGCAGCGAGGGCTTCGCGAAAGCCGTCGAAGACGGACATAGGCAGGCCCCCGGGGTTGCTCTTTGTCTGCACCATCAGCGGGGGAACTGCGCTGACCAATGCTGCCTTGGCGACGCGGCCCTGCGGCTGTCCGAACTTCGCAACATAGCGAGCAACTTCGCCGCCGCCCGTCGAGTGACCGATATGTACCGCATTCCTGAGGTCGAGGTGTTCGGCCACCGCCGATGCGTCGGCGGCATAATGGTCCATATCGTGACCCACATCCGTCTGCGACGACCGGCCATGCCCGCGACGATCATGCGCCACCACGCGGAAGCCGTTGCCGAGAAAGAACAGCATCTGCGTATCCCAATCGTCGGCTGAAAGCGGCCAGCCATGATGGAATACGATCGGCTGGGCGTCCTTGGGACCCCAGTCCTTGTAATAGATCCCGGTGCCGTCATTGGTGGTGAGATAGGGCATGATGTCCTCCGTATGCGAGGAAACGTTTGCGACTTCCCGTCCAACACAGCGGTTGCCGAACCGCTTGATCATAATCAGGTTTGGGTAAGGCCTACTGGCCCTAAACTGGAGGATGATACCCGGAGTTCCACCGATCGTCGATGATCGGCCATCCTCCCCGCAGCAGCGGGTCGCGATGGAGAGTTCGATAGCCATGGCACAGCAAATTCGGAGTGAACCCGCCGCCCGGATCGCTGTGTTGCCGGTCAAAATCCAGCTCGGTAGCACCGAGAACATCAACCATCGCGTTTTCAAGAGCCTCCAGCTACTCGCGCCCAAGCATTGCTGAGCATTGGCATTTGAAATCTCTCGCCGCGCGGCCGTCATTGGCCTGCGCATTTCATTCCGCCTCCTGGTTCCGAAAGGATCGTCTATGCCGAATTTCCCTGCGGATATCTTCACCGAAGCAACAGATGTCGACCCCGACACGCTGGCCAATCTGGGGCCGCTCAGGCGGCTGGCGGGAGGCTGGGAAGCGCGCAAGGGCGTCGATCTCAATCCTAAAGCTGGCGGACCCGAGCGGCGCGAATTTATCGAGCATATCGAGTTCGAGCCAATTGATCCGCAGGCCAACGGGCCGCAACTTTTCTACGGGCTTCGCTACCACATCCACATCACGACGTTGGAGGAGGACATCACCTTCCATGACCAGGTGGGCTATTGGTTGTGGGAGCCAGCGACGGGTTTGGTGTTGCAGACTGTCACGATCCCGCGGGGCCAGGTCGCAATCGCTGCCGGCAACGCCACGCCTGATACCAACCAGATCATCGTCACCGCCGAACGGGGCCAGACCGAATATGGCATCTGTTCGACCGCCTTTCTCGAATACGCGTTTCGCACCGACAGTTACCGTATGGCGATCACGTTCCACCCCGAGGGCTCGTGGAGCTACGTCATCGACACGATGCTGACTGTGCATGGCCGGACCGAGCCATTCGCGCATCGTGACGAGAATACGCTGGTGCGCGTCAGCGATCCGATCCCCAATCCCTGGGCACAAATCATTGCATCGAAAAAAGCGCGAGGAGAACAGTCGTAAGCCGGGCCGTCGCGGAAGCATCGTTGAAGCGATTAAACAGGGAATTGTGAGGCTCGGCCATTAAGGCGCAACGCGGGCGAGCCCTGCCAAATTGCGGCCGGATTGCCACTCTAGCTTGGAGAAATCATCAGCCACCGATTTTGAGAGGGTGCCTTGAACGTTCTTGCGCGAACACATGACGAGACGCATCTCTATATCGCCCATTCGGGTGGCCTCGCTGCGCGATCTATCTCCGAGGTCGAGGCGAGCCTGGCGCAGCCCCGCGCAGCAGGCTTCGACCACGCTCGCTGGCGAGAGGCCATGGTCAGCGACCTTCGCGATCTGCAGCAGCGCCCGCCCATGGTTCTCGCACCGCATGAGATACCCGTTTCAGCCAACGGAAAGTCGCTGAGCCGCCTCCTGGTCGTCAGCGCGCTTTTGGGCGTCTCCGTCTTCGGCGCAGGGACAGCGCTTGCCATGCGCAACGGAGGCAAACTCGTGCGCGCATCCGACGCCCTGGCGATGATCCCTCTCGACAAGCCCGCGGTTACGCAGCCAATCGAAATCGCGAAGGAGACGCTCGAGGCGCCGCAGCCTGTGGCAAAATTCGTCGTGGGCGCGCCTGCGCGCGTCGCTTGGACGTCGAGCAATATCGCCATGACGGCGCTGGAGCTGAAGGCTGAAACACTGCCGTCCGAGCCGTTTGAACACGTTGCCAAGCCGTCGATAAAGAACGCTCAAGTGCGGGAGGGCTCGAACGCGAGAGAGGCCAACATCGCAACGAAGCCACGACCCTCGAAGCAGGTGCCCGGCAAGGCTGTAAAACCACCGGGCCCAACGCTCCACTGATTGAAACACGAAAACAATGAAAGCGGCGTGAGCCGCCCTTTTTGTCTGGATTGCCGCGTCGTCTGGCGTGTCAGATCGGCGACAAAAACGGCATAACGCGGCGCGCCCGCGCAAGCAGGCCTGCAGATCTTGCAGCGTGTGAGGGCTCGAAGGCGTCCGCGTAGCACGGAGCTCCCTCGTTGCTGGCGATTTGCGCCATGGCCGCGACCATTGCCGGTGAGCCGCAGACGTAAACGAGATCGTCCTGCGAAAGCTGCGGCACCATGTCGATCGGGCTTCCAATCTGGAAGACGCTGTCGTCAGGGCCTTGCGAGACCACCGGTATGACATGCACGTTCGGAAAGGCCATCAGGCGCAGCAGGCACGCGCGCATGTAAAGCGACTCGCGTGTTCGTGCGCCGGGAATGACGACGATCTCGCGGTCCGGCATTTCCGTCAGGGCCGCATGAGCTATGGCCCATATGGGCGCAAAGCCGGTGCCGCTCGATGCCAGCACCAGACGCTCTCTCTTGCCGGGACGCAGATAGGCCGAGCCGAACGGTCCCGTCACGCGGACCTTATGCCCCGGCAAAATGCCTTCCCCCAATGCACCGGACACGCGGCCACCCGGCACCTGGCGAATGTGCAACCGAATAGTCTCGCGGTCGGCCGGTCCTTCGAGCGCCAGCGTCGGGCTGTAGGCGCGTTCCGGAAAGCCCTTGAAGCGGAACTGGCAATATTGCCCGGGCAGATAGACGAATGGGTGATCGGGAACGAGCGTCACTTCGACGACGTCCTCGCTCATGAACACCAGCGACTTCACATAGGCGCCCACGGTCTCGACATGCGGCACATACTCGACGGCGATTGTGATGTCGTTCGTCAGCCGGCATTGGCACGCCAGGACATACCCCGGCTCGCTGGTTTCCCCGCCCTCGACCGAACCATCGACGATCTGGACACGGCACGTTCCACACGAGCCCGCCCGGCAATCGTGCGGAAGATCGACATGATGGTGCAATGCTGCATCGAGCAATGTTTCTCCGACCTGCGCGCGGAACGCGGCGCCATCGACGACGGAAACCGAGACGCCGGTCATCGCGCGATCTCCAGCTTGATCGGGCGGATGTGGCGCGTGTGACGTGCCGCCGTATGATCGAAGACAGCGACAAACATAGATGTCCCCTTTTGGATTGGAATGCTTGCGGTGTTCCCCGTGTGGAGTTTGCGCCGGGCCGTGAGCGTCCAGCGGTTCGCAGCCCAATGAGCCGCGCAAAGCACGTCGCTGCTGTCGAGGGGCGCGCTTTTGGGGATCAGCAGTCCGGGAATAACCGTGCCGACCGGGATCGCGGCGTCCTGTGCGGCCGTGTAGGGCACGGACTCCGTTTCGGTCATGGCCCAGCGGGTATTTTCGCCGACGCCCTGGTCAGAGGCTGCTGGAAGCGGGCCGCTGATCTCTGCCGAGGACGCCAGATTGACCGGCAGGCGGCGGGGCGTCACGGGCGCGCCGGACTGGTTTGAGAGCTGTCGGTAATTGTCGGATATCACCGCCTTCGCGGGATCGCCGACGATGCCGCCGTGGTAGGGGGCAAGGCCTGCGAGCTGCGTTTCGTTCGCCGGTTGCGGACCGCCAATTCGATCCACCTCGCATCGCCCCGCCGACGAACCGAGCGCGGCGTGCCACATCCAGGCGTCGACGAAGGAGCCGTCAGTCGTGTAGTGCAGCCCGCGCCCCGACGACGATGCCGGCTTGTCCTCCAGGGGCTTTGGGCTAGGGTGAAATGCACCTGGGCCAAACGGCTTCGGACTCGCAGCCAGCATGACGGAGAACTTGTCTTCGGCATAGGCGCCTTCGAAGACGGGCGAGTTACGACGCGCTTCGTCCGCCGGCGCCATCGGCGCTCGGCGAGTCTGGCTTTCGTACATCAGCACATGCCAGCCATCGTTTCCCTTGAAGAGCGGGAAATGCGCCGCCGACCGCGTCGAGTCCTGCCACGTGAAGGCGAAGTAGGCATTCTCGCCGTCATGCAGGGCCCGGATCTCGACATTGGATTCCCCTATTTCGTCCAGATTTCCGCCCTGCTGGGTGCGCACGACGAGGGGCGTCGCCGCGCGCCATGCCGCGTGCGTGAGATCCCCGGTGACGGGGGGCGCAACATCGACATGCGCAATCGTCAACACGTCGCGCGACATGCGGTCCGCCTGGAACCAGGAAATGCAGGCAGCGACACCCGCTAGGAGCGTCAGGATCGCAATTCTCGCCCTGTTCGGGATCCTGGGCTTAGGCCCGGCGCCGGAAGCATTGGCGGCGATCGCACTGGGCCGGATGACGCGCAGCAATTGCTCCATCCCCCCATATGCGACATGGGAGCCCAGATGGGCGGGCACGTAGAGCAGGATCATCCATGTCGCGAAAAGATGCAGCTCCACAATCGCGCCGCCAAATCCGCGATGGAGCAAGATGCCGGTGATCACCTGCGTCACGATCAGCGCAAACAGGAGCCAGTGCAGCAGGACATTGAGGATTGACCACGGTGCCGAGGTGAACCGCGAAAGTCGCGCGCCATCGAGCTTGACGCGCTGCGTCAACCCGCTCATGCGCATGTAGATGGCGTACGCTAGCGCCACCATCATCAGGCCGACGCCGGCGATGATGTGCAGTTTCCAGACATTTTCAGCAGGAAGTATGGCGGAGAGCATCCGCAGCGTGTCTGCGTCCGGCGCGTCGGCCGCGATCCGCAAACCGGTCAGAGCGCAAACAACGAGCGTGGCGACCAGCGTCCAATGCAGCACGATTGTGCCGAGATCGGTCTTTCGCTTGGGTGTTCGTCGCGCCAAGTTTTTCTCCTCTAAGGCTCGGGATCATTTTTTCGAGGAACCTTTTAAATTCCGAATGCGGCATGGCTCTGGCCCGACCGTGAGGTCTTGGTGTTCACGGTGCTTCACGGATCGCTGAATGTGCGATGGAGCTGATCCGTGATCGGCTTCAGCAGCATGCCGATAATTGTGCGCGATCCTGTCTGCAGAAACAGTTCTGCGGGCATGCCCGACACGAGCTGCACATTTCCCAGCCTGTGAATTTCGCTGCCCGAAAGCATGACGCGGACGATGTAATCGGGTGCGGCGTTCTGCTTCTCATGTGTAAGGTCGGCGGAGACATAGGACACGATGCCACTAAGTTCCGGCGTTGTGCGCTGGTTGAAGGCCGACAGACGGACAAGTGCTTTCTGCCCTTCCGCGACATGATCGATATCCTTGGGCTGAATGTGCGCTTCGATCAGCAGTTCATCGGAATTGGGGACGAGTTCCATGATCACCTCGCCCGGCGTAATCACGCCACCGATCGTGTGCGCCGCGAGCTGATGCACAAAGCCGGAGGACGGGGCCCGTATGTCGGTGTGGGCCAATTGGTCTTTGGCCACGACGACGCGTTCGGCGAGTTCGGCTTCCTTGTCCTGCGCCTCACGCAGATCCTTGCTGACCTCGGTGCGAAAATCGTGATCGATGCGCGCTATCTGCAATTCAGCCTCGCTGATCTTGCTTTCCGCCTCCGCAGTTGCAGACAGCAATTGGCCGCGCTCTCCCTCCAGCCGCGCAGCTTCACGCTGCAGACTGGCGAGACGCGTGAGCGGCACGAGCTTCTTGTCGTAGAGTGTCTGCACGCCCTTGAGCTCACCGGCGATCAGATCAACCTCCGTCCCACGCGACTTCAGCTGAGCGGAGATGCCCGTGATCTGCTTGCCCAGCTGCGTAATGTGGCTGCGCAGGG
>JAQGKN010000588.1 GCA_028290085.1 Hyphomicrobiales bacterium | reverse complement strand
CCTGCACAAATAGCCGAATGTTGCGGAGATCGACGCGTGCCGATGGTGGCTCGAGGAGGAGGCGGCTTAGCTGAAACCAAAACTGACCATTGCCCTTGGCGCAACGGCGGTGCGCAGCCTCACAGGTGCCAGTCATTCGGTGCTGAAGACGCGCGGGCAGGTGCTCACCTCGCCGTTTTTCGGCGACGTCTTCGTCACCGTGCACCCGTCCTTCCTGCTGCGCCTGCGCGATGAGTTGGACAAGGCGCGCGAATACGATGCATTTGTCGCCGATCTCGAGAAAGTTCGTCAGCTGGCATTTGGCTAAAATAACGGTGGGGCTGGACTTTTTGGCGAGGTCTCTTAGCATCGCGCCGGTTTTAAAAAAGTGGGAGGGTACATGTCCTATCGTGGGATGGTCGCGGGAATAGTGTCGTTCAAGGCACATCAGGGCGATGTCGGCGAAGCCTATTATGCAAGGCCAACGGGAGACGGGCCGTTTCCGGGCGTCGTGCTGATTCATCACATGCCGGGCTGGGACGACTGGTGCATGGAGGCGACACGCAAGCTGGCGCATTTCGGCTTTGCAGCCATTGCTCCGCATCTTTACTTCCGGGAGGGTCCGGGTACGCCCGATGATCTCGCCGCCAAGGCGCGCGCGGCGGGCGGTGTATATGACAATCAGGTGGTCGGCGATGTCGCGGGCGCCATGGCGTTCCTTCGCGCGCAGCCGGAGGCCAATGGCAAGGTCGGCGTCATCGGCTTCTGTTCGGGCGGGCGTCACGCCTACCTTGCCGCGTGCCAGCTCGATGGCGTCGATGCCGTGGTCGATTGCTGGGGCGGCAATATCGTCGTGGATGACCCCTCCCAACTGACGCCGCAGCGGCCGGTCGCGCCGATTGATCTCACCGAGAAATTGCGCGCGCCTGTGCTCGGCCTGTTTGGAAACGACGACAAGAACCCGTCACCTGCGCAGGTGGACACGCTGGAAGCCAAGCTGAAGAGCTTGCACAAATATTACGAGTTCCATCGCTACGACGGTGCCGGACACGGCTTCTTCGCAGCAGACCGTCCTGGCTATCGTCCTGAACAGGCGAAAGACGGGTGGCAGAAGGTCATTTCCTTCTTCCACAAGAACCTCGACTGAGGAGGCGCGCCATGTGTTCCTACATCACGGAGACGACGGCAGTCGTGGGCAGCGCCAAGGGACCGGAGGGTTGGGTCAACGTGACCAGCGCCAACGTCTATTTCGACCACCCCTACCACGCGGCCCTCGACCATGCGCTGAGCATCGATTTCCTCTCGCCGGATTCGAGCCAGCGTGTGGCGGTCGAACTCAGCGCGGAGTCTGCGCGCGAACTGGTCGCCCGCATACTCAGCGCGCTCGCGACGGGTGAAGCCGAACACGGCTGAAAGCACGCCGATCCGGATCAGTCCTCCACGATCCGGATCGGTTTGCCTGCGAGGAAAGCTTCGATGTTTTCGACGCTGTCCTGATAATACTGCCGGACGTTGTCCTCGGACGCATAGCCGAGATGCGGGCTCAGAACGACATTATCCATGCTGCGCAGGGGATGATCCTTGGGCAGGGGCTCGACGTCATAGACATCAAGAGCGGCGCGGCGGATTGCCTTGCGCTGCATGGTGTCGACGAGCGCGGCTTCATCGACAATGGGCCCGCGTGACGTGTTGACGAAAATTGCGTCTTTGCGCATGGCGGCGAATTCCGGCGCGCCGACGAGGCCGCGCGTGCGCTCGCTGAGCACGAGATGCACAGACACGATGTCGGAGCGCGCAAAAAGCTCGTGCTTACTCACCAGCTCCGTGCCGCCTGCCTGTGCGCGCGCGGCATCGAGGTTCTGGCTCCAGGCAATGGTCTTCATGCCGAAGGCCTGCCCAATCTTGGCAACCGCCGAGCCGAGCTTGCCGAAGCCGCAGAGGCCCAGCGTGCGGTCCACAAGCCGCATGCCCAGCGTCTCCTGCCAGCCACCCGCGCGCATGACGCGGTCCTCATAGGGAATGTTGCGCGCTGCCGCGAGGATCAGCGCCCAGGTGAGTTCGAGTGTTGTAGCGGTGGCGTGAAGCCCCGTCGTATGGGTCACAAGGATGCCGCGCTCGCGGGCGGCCGCCGAGTCGAGGCCGCGATTGCGGGTGCCGGTCGAAACCATCATCTTCAGGTTCGGGAGCCGCTCGATGAGCGCGCGGGGCACCGGCATGCGCTCGCGCATCACGATCAGGATGTCGAAGGGTGCGAGCAGGCGCGCTGCCTCGTCGATGCTGCCGATGTTCTGGTCGAAAACGGTGATCTCGCATTGCGCCTGGACGCGCGACCAATCAGCCAGTTTGAGGGACAGGCGCTGGTAATCGTCGAGAATGGCAATGCGCATCATGAGGCGTCCTCCGCTTTGTCAGGCAGTCTATGGAGCCGTGCCGATGCGGGCAATGGGGCGCTGGCCGGGCCACGCGTGCTCGCCTAGACTGCCTGAAAAAGCAGAGGGGGGAACATGCCGCAGACAATTCTCATCGCGCAGGATGCGCGCGGATGTGTGACCGTCACGCTCGACAGGCCCGAGCGCGGCAACGCTTTCGACCAGACGATGCTCGACGAATTGGGTGCGGTCTTCGAGGCCAGCGCGGCGGATCCTTCCGTACGTCTCCTCGTGCTGCGCGCCGCGGGGCGGCACTTCTGCACGGGCGCCGATATGAAATCGCGCGGTGAGGCGGGGCAGGGCGGGCTCACCTTCAATGGAGTGCTTGCGCGGCTCGATAGTTTCCCGAAGCCGACGATTGCCATAGTCGAGGGCGGGTGCCTGGGTGGGGGGCTGGGGCTCGCGGCCTGCTGCGATCTCGTGCTGGCGACGGAGGCCGCTTATTTCGGCATTCCCGAGCTGCGAGTCGGCATTGCGCCTTCACCGGAACTGACGGGCCTGCTCGCCCGCGCCATGGGGCAACGCGCGCTGCGCCGCTATGGATTGACCGGCGAGCGTTTGCAGGCGCTGGACGCGCTACGGATCGGGCTGGTGCATGAGCTTGTCTCGACAGATGCAATCGGCAGCCGACTGGCAGAAATTGCGGATGCGATCCTGCACAACGCGCCCGGCGCGACGGCCGAGATGAAGGCGACCATCGGGGCCCTCTCGACACCGCGGCGCGATGTCTTGTTTCCGCCAGGAGGCCCGGCCCGGCGTGGGCTGGAGCGTTCGCCTGAAGCTTTGGAGGGCGTCGCCGCCTTTCGTGAGAAGCGCCAACCGGCTTGGTATCCGCCGAAAGATGCAAAGGATTGAGCTTGCACGCTCATTCATGAAATGGTTGCATTCGGTGTGCCGGGATTACATCGGCCTCCGGGTGGAAGACACATGAACGCTCGTATTGATTTTCTCGGGCTACAGGCCTTCCTCGCCATCGCGGAGCGCGGCAGTTTCCAGCGGGCGGCTGCGCAGCTCAACCTGTCGCAGACCGCCCTCAGCCATCGCATGAAGAAGCTCGAGCAGGACCTCGGGTTGAAGCTCTTTATCCGCACCACGCGTCAGGTGACGCTGACGGAGGCGGGCGCGCAATTGCTGCCCAATGCGCAACGCATCATCGCCGAACTTGCGGCATCGTTCGAAGACATCCGCCACAAAGGGCGTGAGCGGCAGGAGCGTATCGCGATTTGCTGCCTGCCGACGCTGGCCGTTCACTACCTGCCGCGTCTGTTGCGTGATTTTCATGCGAGCCACCCGAGCGTGTCGGTTCGGCTCTACGACAATTCGGCGACCGAAATCTGCGAGCTGGTGCGCACCGGCACAGCGGAATTCGGCTTGTCGCTTGCGTCCGATACGCACCCAGACCTCGAAGTGAAGCCACTCATGAAGGAGCCTTTCGTGCTCCTCTGCCCCAAGAACCATCCCATCGCGGCGGGTGGCGAGGTCAACTGGAGCCAGCTGGAGGGCATTCCGCTCGTGCGCACCAGCCGGCAAGCGGGCAATCGCCTGCTCATCGACGATGCACTGGGGCCGCGCCGCGACCAGCTCGACTGGCGCTGGGAGGTGCTTCACATTGCCACCGCGGTTGCCATGGTGACGGCGGGCGTCGGCCTGACCATCATTCCTCGCCTCGCCATTGACGGTGTCGATATGAGCGAACTCGTCGCGCTACCGCTGCATAATCCGGGCATCACGCGCACCATCGGTCTCGTCAGCGCGCGCGGGCGCCCCTTGAGCCCGGCGGCTGAAGATTTGCGCCGTACCATGGAGCTGCTGGTGCGAGCCGATGGCCTCGCGCGCATGAAGCCCGTCGTATCGCGGCTGCGATCTGCCTGAACCTTGCTCATGAATTGGAGAAAACCAGTCATTTGCGTCGCCTTTCTACGCGGCGCATCGTGCCGCGAGAGAACGGGGAGCGTGGAACGCCATGAGAATTGCACTCATCGGATATGGTGAAGTCGGCCAGATTTTTGCGCGCGAATTGCTCGCAGGTGGCGCCAAGTCTGTGCACGCATACGACATTCTTGTGGATCAGCCGGGACGTGCCGACGCCCTGCGCGCGGTCGCGGCGAAGGATGGCGTGGTGCTGGCGGAAAGCGGGCGCGCTGCTGCCGAAGGCGCCGACGTCATTATTTCCGCCGTCACGGCGGCGTCCGTGCTGGATGCCGCGAAAGATGCGGCTTCCTACCTGATCCCTGGCCGGATTTTCTTCGATATCAATTCCGCGTCGCCCGGCACGAAGACGCAGGCCGCCAAGACCGTGCAGGCGGCCGGTGCCTCCTATGTCGAGGGTGCCGTCATGGCGCCCGTTCCGGGGCCAGGGCTTCGCGTGCCGATCCTCGGTGGAGGCCCGGCGGCGCGCGATCTGGCGCCGCGTCTCAACGCTCTGGGCATGAACATCCGCCCGGTCTCGGAAGAGTTCGGGCGCGCCTCGGCGATGAAGCTCTGCCGCTCGATCATGATCAAGGGGATCGAAGCGCTGATTGTCGACTGTGCGAAGGCCGCGAAATCGTGGAACGTCGAGGACGAGGTTTACGGTAGCCTCGACGAGAGCTATCCCTCGATTGACTGGCAGGCGCTCGCGGTTGCGATGGGAGGCCGTGTGCGCCAGCATGGCGTACGTCGCGGCGCGGAAATGCGCGAAGCTGCGATGATGCTCGCCGATCTCGATATGAATCCTGAACTTGCAAACGCCGTCGCCGCCGCGCAGGAGCGCGGTGCCGGCAAAGCGGGTATCTAAAACTCGGAGGACTGACTTTGGCCACGCATGCCGCGACGATTCCGGGTCCCGACCCGCATACCAAGACGCCGAAATTCAAGCTGCCGCCGTTGTCCTGCGACGCGCATTGCCACATCTTCGGGCCCGGCGACAAATATCCCTATGCGCCTGATCGCACCTATACGCCGCCCGATGCACCGCTGGAGATGTTCCGCGCGTTGCACGCCAAGCTCGGCATTCAGCGCGCCGTCATCGTCAATGCCAGTGCGCATGGCACCGACAATCGCGTGGCGCTCGACGCCATCGCGTTGAGCAACGGTGCTTATCGCGCGGTCGCCAATATCGACGACACGATCAGCGAGCGTGAGTTGCGCGTGCTGCATGAGGGCGGCTTCCGTGGCTGCCGCTTCAACTTCGTGCGTCATCTGGGCGGCGTGCCGGACATGGCCGTGATCAACCGCGTTGTGGCGATGATCGCGCCGCTCGGTTGGCATCTGAACCTGCATTTCGATGCGATCGACCTGCCGGAATATGCGGGCATGCTGAGCAAGCTGCCGGTGCCCTATATCATTGACCATATGGGTCGCGTGAAGGCGTCCGACGGCCTCGACCAGGAGCCATTCCGCATTCTGCTCAGCCTGATGCGCAACGACCAGAAGGCGTGGGTGAAGGTCTGCGGTTCCGAGCGCGTGTCGTCTTCGGGCCCTCCGTTCCACGACGCGGCGCCGTTCGCGGCCAAACTCATCGAGACCGCACCCGACCGCTGCGTCTGGGGTACGGACTGGCCGCATCCGAATGTGAAATCGATGCCAAACGACGGTGATCTCGTTGATCTCATCCCGCTGTTTGCGCCCGACGCAGCGACACAGCAGCGTATTCTCGTGGACAATCCCGCGCGCCTCTACGGCTTCGACGATTGAGGCACAGGCCATGCGAGCCTGAGGAATAAAAAAGGGCCCGCGCATGCGGGCCCTTTTCATTGAGCGAAGCGGGATCAGAGATCGCGCGAGCGGCCGCCCCAGGTTGCCGCGATGCTTGCGCAGAATGCGCCGATCAGCATGGCGGCTGCCATCCACAAGGCTGCGTATGAAGCGGCTTTGCGCGCGGCATCGGCGGCCTGTTTGGCCTTGTCGGCAGCGGAGGTCGCCGCCTGCTTGGCTTTCGCCATCGTGTCATCGATGCGCTTTTCAGCTTCGGGCTGCGGCACGCCGGTGCGGGCCGAGATCACCTGCGCGACATAGGTCTTGTCGGCCGCCGGCAGCTCGCCGGTGCGGATAGCGTTGGCCATGATGCGGCCGACTTCGGTGCGCACGGCCGCATCGTTGGCATCGGGCGAAGGACGATCGCTGCGGAACATCATGTCGACGAAATAGCTCGTCGGATCGGCGGGGGAGCTCGAGGTGCCCGACGAGCCCGCAGCACCTGCGGCGACGCCCGTCATCGCGCCCTGCGCTGCGCCCGAGGCGAGTGTTGCGCCTGCCTGCGCGCCCGCACCGAGGATCGAGGATACGACCGAGGTGAGTAGCAGGACGCCCATCAGAGTGCCGAGAGCCCATGACATGAAGCCGTGCGCGGTGTCGCGGAAATAGACTTCGTCGGTGTGAACGCCGACCCATTTCGTGCGCAAACGTCCCGCGAGATAACCGCCGATTCCAGCGGCAATCGCGTGAACCACGATGAGCCACACCGCGGTGACAATCGTGAATGTCGATGCCGAGACGCCCGAATTTGCAAAGGGCGAGATCGAGGCGAAACCGAGCCCGGTGCTGAGGGTGATGAGCACCAGTGTGATCGCCGCCGCGCCGATGGCGCCAGCGAAGATCGCGGCCCACGAAACAGCGGATACGCTTCCACCTTCAAGGCTGCGGGCGGTCGCGCTCGCGGGTGTTTCGTAGATATTCGACATCGGCATTCCCCCACATGACGGCTCACACGAGCCGTTTCATTGCCGCGGAGGAACGGCAAAGCGTTCTTAAAGTTCCGCTTCAGGGCGCGCAGGCGTAGACGGAACCGGTCCGGGGGACGTGAGTTGAGCAGCCGAGGCAACACAGGAGGACGACATGGGTCGCGGTATTTTGCTCTGGCTGCTGGGCGTTCCAATCCCGATCATTCTGCTTCTCGCATTCCTGCGCTGAGGAACAGAAGCGGAAGTCGGAATGCAAAAAATCCCGCGCATCTTCATGCGCGGGATCTTTGCTTTCCAAGGCGATCAGCTTTGACGCGTGATCGCTGCGATCAGCGGTGACGCGTGATCGCGTCGATGAGAGCAGGCTTGCCGGCCTTGACCTGTTCCATTGCGCGCAGCAAGGCCGGGCGCAGGTCCTTGGGGTCTTCGATCGGGCCTTCGCCCCACATGCCCATGGAGCGAGCGAGAGCACCGAAGTCGGGCTCTGGTCCGAAAAGATCCATGCCGATATGGGCCTTGTCGATGTCGGTACCGCGCAGGCGGGCCATGCGGATCTGATGTTCCCAATCGTTGTAATAAGCACGATTGTTGTACATCACGATCAGCATCGGGATCTCGTATTTCGCCGCGACCCAGAGGGCGCCCGCGTCGAACATGAGATCGCCGTCGGGCTGCAGATCGACGATGATACGGCCCTTGTTCTTGTGCGCCAGCGCGACGCCCATGGAAATGCCGATCTGCGTGGAAGTTCCGAGTTCGACGCCGGGGTGACGATGCGGCTTGTCGAAGTCCCACATCTTGCGGACCTGGTTCTTCAGCGTGTTCGCGGTGAGAACCCAATCCTCGTCCTTGATGACGTCCCAGACTTCGGCGGCTAGACGCGGCACGGTCATCGGGGCTGCGTCCCAATCCTTGCGGGCCTCCTCCTGCCACTTGGCCCAGGTCTCGTTATGGCGCTTGCCGATGGCGGCGCTGCGCTTGGCGATCTTTTCCTTGAGGGCGGGGTTGGCTGCGACCTTCTCTTCGATGACTTTCGTCAGCGCGGGAATGCCGAGCGCGGTATCGCCGAGCGCGCGGATGGAGCAGGGCTGCATGCGGCAATAGTCCATGGACCATTTGCTCATGTTGATTTCAGCAAAGCCCATTTCTAGCCAGTCGCAATTTTCGGCGACGACAGGCACGACTTCGCGCTTGGTGCTGTCGAGTTCGCGCGTCGCCTTTTCCACGTCCTTGCAGTCGAGGCCGAGAACGAGATCGACAGTCTTCAGCGCGCCCTTGTCGAGGCTGAGGCACAGCGGGTGCTTGTTGGGGAAGTTCAACGCATTGTTGATGTCCCAGACGCCCGCGCCGACAGTCTCGGCGAGTTTCACCATCGCTTCGAATCCGCCTTCACGACGGCCCACATATTCGGGCATCAGCAGCGGGTTTTCACAGGCGAGAAGCTTGTCGGCGATGGCCTCGATGGCGCGCGGATCTGGCATCATCGGGGCAGGCGTGCGCACGGAGTCGATGGGGGGCAGGGGAATCTCGCGCGTGATCTTCTGTTCCTGCAGATCGGCGTCGTAGCACATGTAGACCGGGCCCTGCGGCTCTGTCGTCATGACCGAATAGGCGCGTGCGAAGGATTCCGGAACGCCGTCGATGGAATAGGGCTGGTAGTCCCACTTCACGTAATCGCGGATGGCATTGCCCTGCACGAGGGCGGTGTGCGTCCAGTCGATATGCGGGCGGCGCTTGCCTTCGTCCATCGGGCCCGTGGCGCCCATGATGAAGATCGGAACGCGGTCGATGTAGGCGTAATAGATCGCCATGGTCGCATGCAGCAGGCCGACGAGATTGTGCAGGATGACGGCCATCGGTTTGCCCGAGGCCTTGGCATAGCCATGCGCAATCTGGACCGCGATCTCCTCATGCTGGCAAAGCAGCATCGGCGGATCCTGCATGCCGTAATTGATGATGGAATCGTGCAGGCCGCGGAAGCTCGCGCCGGGGTTCATCGAGATATATTCGAAGTCGTAGCGCTTGATGAGGTCGACGATGATGTCGGACTGCCATCCACGCAATTTGTCGTCTGTATTCCTACCCATGCTCAACCCTTTTCAATGAGCGCATTTTGTCGTGGGTGCGAGAGACCGGCACTCATCGGTCCTCGCACCCTTTTGCTTATTATTTGCGCGCTTACTTCAGGAGGTCGCCGGCTTTTTTCGCGATGTCGGGCGAGACCTTGTAGGATTCGATGACGAGCTTCTGGATTTCTTCGCCGTTGACCGGCGTGATTTCCAGCTTCGCCTTTTCTGCCTCCACGAGGAATTCGGGATCGGTCATGGTTTCCATGAAAGCCTTGCGCAGGATCGCGATGCGGTCAGCAGGCACGCCGGGGGGGGCCATGAAGGGGCGGCCCATGACCTGGCGGGCGAAGACGAGCTTCAGGATCGCGCGCTGCTCGTCGGTCGTCGCCTTCTCGATGACAGCGGGGATGTCCGGAAGATCTTCATGCTTCTTCATCGACAGCTGCACGAGGACGTTGATCTTCTTGTCCTTGAGCCAATTGGGCTGGGTGGACTTGACGCTCGACCATGACCAGCCGCAACGGCCCTGCACTTCGCCGCGTTCCATCGCGAGATTCACGTCGTTGCCACCGGGATAGCCGACGACCATTTTCATCTTCGTGCCGAGCACGCCGTTCAGCACGCGCGGAAACTGGTCCGTATCGGCGCTGCCGCCCGTGCCGCCGACGACGAGTTCCTTGTTCAGGAGATCGTCATAGGTTTTGACTGGGGTCGGATTCCAGGACACGCAGACGCTGACTTCGTCGTTAGCGCTGCCGAGCCAGTTGAACTTGGTGGCATCGAATTGCGTTCCGGGCAGGCCGAATAGCGGATCAAAGGCAGCGCCGCGCGCCACTGTCGCAAAGGCGGTGCCGTCCTTCGGCGCGACATTGTAGAGCCAGTTGGCGGCCCGCAAGCTGCCCGCGCCCGGCATATTCTGCACGACGACGGTCGGGTTGCCGGGGATGTGCTTGCCCATGAAGCGGGCGAGGATTCGCGCATAGACGTCATAGCCGCCGCCGGGGCTGTAGCCGACGTAGAGGTTGACCGTGTTGCCCTTGTAGAAATCGGTGTCGGCCGCTTGGGCGGATCCCGCAGAGAGGGCGAGGCCGATCAGGCCGGCGCGCATGATGTTTTTAGCGGGATGCTTGGCGATATTCATGTTCCATTTCCTCCGTGGTTCCCATGCCTCGAAGAGGGCTGCGCCTTGGTTGGCGCGTCGGAACTCTGGCGCACTATCGCCATGCCTTGGCCTGAGAGCAAGCGCTGCGATCGCTCGCGACGTTTTTACGGTTCCTCAACCATGACCGGAAAGATTTGAATCAATATCGCGGGGACGGCGAACCCAGGGGCATCCCGGTTGTTGGATGAGCAAGGCCAGTCACGGCGGGACAGGCTGAACCAAGAGGCTCACATGACGATGCTGCGTATTCTGATCGTCGAAGACGAATTCCTGATCGCGCTGGATCTCGAGGATCTGCTGACGGAATTCGGCTACAGCGTCTGCGGTATTGCCAGTTCGGCTGACGACGCCGAGCAGATGGCCGGCGAATTGAAGCCCGATCTGATTCTCACCGACATCCAGCTCGCGCGCGGATCGAGCGGCATCGAGGCGGCACGATCGATTCAGGCGCGGTTTCACATCCCGAGCGTCTTCCTGAGCGCCCAGGCCGAGGAATGCACGCAGGCAGAGATTGCGCCGATGTCGCTGGGCTGCCTGCAGAAGCCGTGCCTCCCCTCAAAGCTGCGCTCTACGCTCGCTGATGCGGCGCGCCATGTTTCGCGCGTAGCCTGATCATTCGGCGAGCGACAGGGGACTTGCGACATCCTCCAGCGATTTGCGCTCCGCGGCGACGGCGTAACGCGAGGCCACAGCCGCACCGACGAGCATGAGGACGGCGCCGGAAATATATCCACCGAAGACGCTGGTGCGGGAGCCGCTTTCGATCAGCCTGCCAAAGATCAAGGGCGCGGCGACACCGCCGAGACCGGTGCCCACCGCATAGAAGATAGCGATGGCGAGAGCGCGGATTTCGAGTGGAAAACTCTCGCTTACCGTCAAATAGGCGGAGCTGGCTGCGGGCGAGGCAAAGAAGAAGATGATCATCCAGCCGACGGTCAGTTGCGAAGCGCTGAGCATGTCCTGCTGGAAGAGCGCGCCGATGATCGCCAGCAGCAGGCCCGAAACACCATAGGTGAACGCGATCATGGTCCGGCGCCCGATCGTGTCGAAGAAACGGCCGAGCAGGATCGGCCCCATCACGTTGCCCAGCGCGAAGGGCAGGATGTACCACCCGACGTCCTGCGACGGGATGGCATAAAAGCGCGTCAACACCAGCGCGTAGGTAAAGAAGATCGCGTTGTAGAAAAACGCCTGCGATGCCATGAGAACGAGGCCGACGGCGGTGCGGCCGCGATGATCGATGAAGAGGCTGCGGAACACCTGACCCAAGGGGGTGTGGGTGCGGCCGCGCAGGCTGATCCTGTGCGAGTTATCCATTGGTTTCAGCTGGTGGCCCGCTTCTGTGAACTGCACCTCAATGCCCTCGACGATGTGCTCCGCCTCCTTCGGGCGTCCGTGAATGACGAGCCAGCGTGGGCTTTCGGGAATCCAGAGGCGCAGCACGAGAATGCCGAGGCCCAGAATGGCGCCGATGAGGAACGCTGCGCGCCAGCCATGGTCGGGGGCCAGATGCGCTGGGTCGAGCAGGATGATGGCGCCCGAGGCGCCCATAGCTGCGCCAACCCAGAAGCTGCCGTTGATGACGAGATCGGTCCAGCCTCGATAGCGGGCGGGGACCAGCTCCTGAATGGTCGAATTGATGGCCGTGTATTCGCCGCCGATGCCCGCGCCTGTGAGGAAGCGGAAGAGGAAGAAGCTCCAGCCATTCCAGGCGAAGGCTGTCGCAGCAGTGGCGATGAGATAGAGCGCCAGCGTGATGAAGAAGAGCTTTTTCCGGCCCAGCCTGTCGGTCAGCCAGCCGAAGAAGATGGCGCCCAACACTGCGCCGGCGAGATAAAAGGAGCCGGCAAGGCCAACGTCGCTGTCGGTGAACTGCAGGACAGGACTTGTCTTCAGGGCCCCCGCCACGGAGCCCGCCAATGTCACTTCCAATCCATCGAGGATCCAGGTGATGCCGAGCGCGATCACGACCAGCGTGTGGAAGCGGCCCCATGGGAGGCGTTCGAGGCGGCTGGGCACGTCCGTCGTGTAGATACCTTGGCTGCGTGCCTCTGCCATGTGCCCTCCCGTGAAGCTGATGTTACGTCAACGGCACGGGGGCAGGTGGGTTGCATGGTGACTTGCCGCGCGGTAGCGCTTGAGCGTTCAGATGGAGACAGGCCATGGATGGGCGGATCACCTATAAAGTCGAAGGTGGGCTCGCGCGGCTGACCATCGACCAGCCCGCCAAGCTCAATGCGATGAGCTTCGACATGTGGTCGAGCTTGCCGGGGCTGGTCGCTCAGGCCGAGACCGATGCCGATGTGCGGGCGATTGTCATCACCGGGGCGGGTGAGCGGGCCTTCTGCTCAGGCGCTGATATTTCCCAATTCGGCGACAAGCGCAGCGGCGAGGGCGCGGTGGCTGCCTATGACGAAGCTGTCAGCGCAGGACTCGCGGCGCTTTCAGGCGGGGCCAGGCCCAGCATCGCGTTGGTGCGCGGCATTTGCTTTGGCGGCGGTCTGGCGCTGGCGCTTTCGTGCGATTTGCGGCTCGTTGAAGAGGGCGCGCGCTTTCGCATTCCCGCCGCGCGGCTCGGGCTCGGGTATGCTTTCGCCAATGTCGACATGATGGTTCGGCGTCTCGGGCCGGGCGCGACGGCCGATATTCTGCTCTCCGCACGCATCTTTGCCGCCGAAGAGGCGCTTCGTCTGGGCGTCGCAACGAAGGTCTGGACTCAGGAAGAGTTTGCGGGCGGCAGCGCGGACTATCTCGCCGGTCTCGCGGCCAA
>JAQGKN010000564.1 GCA_028290085.1 Hyphomicrobiales bacterium | reverse complement strand
CCGGTCAATCGATTGTCCGCGCGCGCCAGATCGGGCAGATCGATCTGCGCCGTCAGGTTTGCGTCCAGTGGTACCACAAAGCCGCCGACATCGGCGGAAAGATGCGCACCGGTCAGATGCAGGGCTTCAGCTTCGTACCGGCCGAAGGGCATCTTTCGCAACGTGCCACGCAAGCGCGGGCTCGTACCCAGCAGCGGGTCGAGCTTGACGATGCCTGTCCGCAGATTGGTGCTTCTTGCATCGATGACAGCGTTGACCCTGCCACGCCGCAGCGACCCGTCGAGATCGAGCGTGATGTCAGAGCGACCGCTCAGGGCAATGCCCGCGATTTCACCGAAGCGGGAGAGATCTGGCGCGCGGGCTTCCATGTGGCCATGAAGGCGCGAACGCCCCAGATCGCCTGCAAAGCTCACCTCGACACTCGGTGTGTGCGCAGTGAACGTATCGTAATGGCCGTTGCCAGAGAGGTCCGTGTCGCCGCGCAGCGTGAGATCGAAGCGGTCGCCGATGGCGCG
Source organism: Hyphomicrobiales bacterium (assembly GCA_028290085.1). Lineage (GTDB taxonomy): Bacteria > Pseudomonadota > Alphaproteobacteria > Rhizobiales > Beijerinckiaceae > Terripilifer. The sequence continues at coordinate 2,577 of JAQGKN010000564.1, read as the reverse complement.
GGCGAGTGCAGCGTCGGAGAGGCTCAAGCCCCGCGCAGCGATGTCGGCGGCGAGGCGGATGCGCGTGTTCTGGTCGGATACTACGCCGGTTGGATCGGCGGTAAAGGTAGCGTCCAGCTTGTCGAGCTTGCCCTCGGGCAAACGCGCATCTTCCAGTGCGAGCTTCGCATCGATCTTCGGGCGCGTTGCGAGGCCGGTGACTTTTCCGTCAAACACGAGCTTCCGGATCTCAGCGGCGCCGGCCTTTGTCGTTCCAGCGGATGTGGGCACGGCGCGGGCCTGAACGTCGAAGTCGAGGCTCTCGTCGGCGCCGTAGGTGCCCTTGGCATCTAACCTTGCGATCTGCGAGACGACGGAGAGCGCGGTGAGATCGACACGGCCTTCGTCCGTGAAGCTCATGTCGCCATTGAGCTGCGTCGTGCCGGGGAATACGGGTGCCACCGGGGCTGGCAGAAGGCCCGCGACCCGCGCTGCGAGATCGAGGCCCAGACGACGGCCTTCGCCTTCGCGACGAAGTTGCGCCGAGCCCTTGGCACCGACGGTCGGCCCGGCGTCGAAGACGAGGTTGGCGGCGAAGGAGTCGAGTGTGCCAGTGCCGCTGAGGTCCAGTTTTACAGGCGGCTCGTTTGGCAGCCGCGCGAGTTTCGAAAGGAACCCGCCAGCTGGCTCGTCGAGCGCGAGCTTCAGATCAAGCACATTGGTCTGCGGCACATAATCCAGCCGTGTCGCGAAGGTGCCTGGAGAATCGAGCCGTATGGCATCGAGGCGCAGCGACAGGCCCTCGGCGGGCGCGCCCAGTTTCGCGGTGCCCGATGCGCTCGCGCGGAGAACTTCTCCAAACACCGGCTCGCCGAGTGCCAGTTCCTGCCGCGAGAAGGCCTTCACTTCGACCTTGACGGGCAGCTCGGGGATGATCGGCTGGTCCTCTCCCGCAACAGGTTCTTCCGACGGCACGGGGCGGCGAAGGATTTCGAGCTTGCCGATCTGAAGCTGGTCGATCTCGAGCCGCCGCAGCAGCAAGGCCGTGCGGCGCCAGACGAGACGCGCCCTGTCGAGCCGCAGCCACACGCCATCGCGGTCGGAAATGGCGATGTCGTGCACCGTCGCATCCGACGAGAGTGCGCCCTCTACCGAGCCTATGCTGACGCGTGTGGTGGGTGTCGAGAGCACGCGCGAGATGAGGCTCGCCAGCACCGACTGGTCCTCCTGTGCACGCCCCTGCGTGACGAAGGTGACGAGCCCGAGCAGCACCAGGGCGAGGAGCGCGAAGCCGACGTGGAGTGAGGTGCGTGCGCGCCGCATCAGAAGGCCTGCCCTATGCTGATGTAGAGGGCGAGCAGTTTGTCGCCGCTGCGCTTGTTCACGGGCGTCGCGAGATCGATGCGGATCGGGCCGATGGGCGTGAGGTATCGCAAGCCGAGGCCCGCGCCGACCGCGACGAATTGTTTAAGATCCGGCAGCCCCGAAGTGAAGGCGCTGCCGACATCGACAAACGGCACGACCCCGATCGTGTCCGTCAGCCTGATGCGTGCTTCGGCGGAGGCTTCGAACAGGCTGCGGCCACCGGTGATCTGGCCCTGATATTCGGGGCTGACAGTGTGATAGGCGTAGCCGCGCACCGAGCCGCCGCCACCTGCATAAAAGCGATGCGCGGAGGGGATATCTGCGAGTTCCGCGCCTCCGATGGTTCCCACACCGAGGCGGCCGGCCAGCACATAGCGCGCCTCATCGTCCAGCGCATAATAGGTCGAGCCGGTCGCGCGGGCCTCGACGAGCCCCACCGTGGAGCCGAGCGCCGTCGGGTAGCCGTTTGCCGTTGCTGTGAAGCGGAAGCCGGTCGTGGGATTGAGGAGATTATCGGTATTGTCGAAACGCACGCTGCTCGTCAGGCCGATGAGCGTGGCATCGACCCGGCCGAGCACGTCGGTGGAACTCGAACGCTCCGCCTGCACGCCGCCCTGAATGGAAAATGTATCCGAAAAACGGTTCTTGATCGCCAGCGTCGCGCCGCCCGCGCGGTTGGTGTAGCCGCCGAAGGCGCGTGTGCCGACACGTTCATGGACGGCTTGGGCATCGATCAGAAGATCGTTGCGGCTGCCACCCAGCGCAGGCTTTTCGAAGCTCGCCGAGAAGCGATTGCCGAGGTCGGACCATTTCAGATCCTTGATCCCCGAGATGCGCGTACCGTCGATGCGCGGCATCAGCGTGAGATCGCCTTCGAGCCGCAGCCGTTCGGCGCCGCCAAAGAGATTGCGATGTTCCCAATAGGTTTGCAGGCCCGGCCCGTCGATGGTCGAGTAACGCGCGGAAAAGCCTATGACACGGGGCTTTCTTTCGGTGACGTCGACAAAGAGCGGCAGATTTCCGTTGATGTCGAGTGTCTCGCTCTCGCGGATTCGCACGGACCCAAGCGCCGATATGCGCGAGATGGACTTGCGCGTGTCGACGATTTTCTGCGGCGAGTAAGGCTCGCCCTCTTCGAGATAGATGTGGCTGGCGATCACGCGCGGATCGACGTCTTTAGTGCCGTCGATTGCCACCCTGCCGATCCCGGCGAGTGGGCCGGGCTCCACAGTT
>JAQGKN010000563.1 GCA_028290085.1 Hyphomicrobiales bacterium | reverse complement strand
GCCAAAAAAGCAATCAGTCCATTCATTTCTGCGAATTGACTAAGAGACCTCCTTGCGGTCTCTCTTGAGTAAGGACTGGGAGGCTCGCATGGTAGACATGGTTCGAACCGCCGAACTCAAGGCTGCCAGCACGAGGCGGCCTTGGTACAGCCAGTTATGGATTCAGGTGCTCATCGCTATGGCGATCGGCATTTTCCTGGGTTGGTTTCGGCCGGATACGGGCGCACAGATGCAACCGCTCGGCGACGCCTTCATCAAAGTCATCCGCATGCTGATCGCGCCATTGATCTTCTGCACCGTAGTGCATGGGGTCGCGCATATGGCTGACATGGCGCGTGTTGGTCGTGTCGCGATCAAGGCGCTCGTCTATTTCGAAGTGCTCACGACGATTGCACTCGTGATCGGCCTCACCGCCGTCAATATACTGCAGCCCGGCGCCGGCATGAATGTAGATGTCTCGCAGATCAATCCGAGCGCTGTCGAACCCTATCTGAAGCAGACCCAGGCTGTCGGCCTAGTCGCCTTTTTGACGAACATCATACCGAACACGTTTGTTGGCGCGTTTGCCGAGGGCAACATACTGCAGGTTTTGTTCATCTCAATTCTTAGCGGGTTCGCGCTGATCGGGCTTGGTGAGCGCGGGCGTCCATTAACCGATCTGATCGATCGCGCTGCGCACATGATCTTCGGGATTGTCAATATAGTCATGTGGGCGGCACCGCTCGGCGCTTTCGGCGCAATCGCCTTCACAGTGGGCAAGTTCGGCATTGGCTCACTCGCGTCGCTCGGCAAACTGCTGTTCGGCTTCTACCTGACATGTCTGATTTTCGTCTTCGCGGTGCTTTGGCCCATTTGCGCTTTCATCGGCGTGAGTTTGCCAAAGCTTCTGCGCTACATTTCGGAAGAATTGCTGATCTGCTTCGCCACAACGTCGTCAGAAACAGTCCTGCCTCGCATGCTGACAAAGATGCAAAAAGCCGGAGCCGATGAAAGCGTCGTCGGCCTGGTGATCCCAACAGGCTATTCATTCAATCTTGACGGCACCTGCCTTTATCTGGCAACGGCCGCCGTGTTTCTGGCACAGGCGACCAACACGCCGATGAATATCGAGCAGCAGATCGGTCTGCTGCTCATTCTGCTTGCGACCTCAAAGGGCGCCGCCGGCATCGCGGGTGCGGCATTCGTGGTTCTTGCTGCGACGCTGTCCGCGCACGGGTCGATTCCCGTACAGAGCGTCGCACTGGTCCTTGGGATTCACCGCCTAATGTCGCAGGGCCTCACACCCACCAACCTCGTCGGCAATGCGGTGGCGACACTGGTGATTGCCAAGTGGGAAAATGCCCTCGACGAGACGCAGCTGCACGCCGTTCTGGACGGACAGGAAACAGCTAGAGCAGCTGCGGCCTAGCAGTGCAAATGAGTCGGAGGAACAAGATGTCCGGTTCTGGCGGATCGTGTTGAAAAACTCCGAATTTTGCTTCGATCATTTGTCGGAGACTGTGAGGCGGGTCGAGAAATCCACCCGGGGGTCCAGCTCACAATGATCGGCACCAGCTAGCACCCTTTGTTGCGCGACTCTGATGTTGCCAACCAGCCCGACGTTGACCCGCTCCTGCGCAATAGCGGCGACGGACACGACCAGACCGGCCATTGCGACGACCGCGCGAAGACAGGAGATCATGGTTTCCTCCTGGTGTTGTTTCATTCCCGAACCGGAGCGTCTGGATCACCATCCACGCGGCCTGGGTTGGCGGCACGTTAAGGCGTGCGACTGAAGAACGGAAGCCAGGGAGGCTGCGGGCGTGTCAGCAATAGGGCCGCGCGGCGGTGTTCGGCTTCCCGCCTGAACATTGCTTCGGCAAGGCGATCTTGGCCCCGGTCGCGCCGGCTCTCGGCCTGGCTTTCCGTTTGTGCATCCGCCGCATTTCGGGGGATGCGGGCCCGCGCGCGGCCTGCAGGGCCGACTGGCGCCTAGCGGTAAGTCGCTTTTGGCGCGAAGCGGACCCACTAACGATTGCCGCTCAATTATCGACATTCACAGATGCACAAGCGGTGCTCGCTGGAAATGGCGCAAGCCACCAATCCACCTTCCCCCTCAAGACTGCACTCATCTCGGATTGACCTCGAAATTGGATTGGGAGTCGCCGGCCCGCTGCCACACCGCACGATTAGGAACTAATCAGATCTTTGCAGGCGGCACGCCGGCACAATGCCCGCAATAGCCAGGATGGCCATAGCCCAGAACGCCTGCGCCCCCAAACGAGCATAGAGATAGCCGGAGGCGCTGGTCAGAATGACGGAAGCGAGGCCCGGCCCGAGTGTACCATATGCACCCTGCGCGGTCGCCGCGAAACGCGCCGGCGCCGTCTCTGTTATCAGCCGCATACAGGCGAGATGAAGCAACGCAAATGTTAAACCATGCAGGGGCTGTACGAGCACCATCACCGGCGTCGAAGCCGTTACAGCCATGATGCTCCATCGCAGGGCCGCCACTGATGCGGCCAATATGCAAGCGCCACGGGAACCAAGCACCCTGAGGAGCGGCTCGCCGAGGAAGAAAAAGACGACCACCTCGGAGCCGACCGCGACCGACCACAACAGTCCAGCCGTGCTTGGCGACATTCCGGCCGCCGTCCATCGGATGACGGTGAAACCGTCATGGAGCGCGTGGCTGCCGAGAACGAGGGCGGAGATGACGACGACCCTCCGAAAAGTCGGAATCGACAGCAGATAGCGGACGGCTTCCGAATGGCCAGACCGCATGATCGGATCCAACGCGGGCTCGCGTCGCTCAATTTGTTTCCACGCGATCGACGCGCACGCCACCATGAGGATAGCATTGATCACGAACACGGATGCTATGCCAGCCTGCTCAACGACCCGGCCAGACACGGTCAGACCAATGATGAAAGCAGCGGCTCCGGCGCCACGAACAGGCGCATAAGCCGTTTTCCCGATCGTATTCAGCGCGATCGCGTCAGCCAATGGCGGGACGGGACCGAGACATACCGCCAGCGCGGCGATCGCAGTGAGCATTTGTGCGGGATGCCCTGCTGACACAAGACCGATTGAGGCCAGCCCGCATCCGAGGAGTGACATCGTGAGTACAGGAGAAAGTGCCGAATAATGATCAGCGATGCGGCCGACAGCCGGCGCAGAGATGAGCTTGATCACAGTGGATCCAGCCAACAAAAGGCCTATCGTCCACACCTGAAAGCCGCGGTCCTGCAGAAAGACCGAGAAGAACGGCGACTGGACGCCGAATGCCCCGTATATAAGCGCGAAAATTACAAACAGGCGGGTCCTGGCGTAAGCTGTCTGGTCTTTTCGAATCGGCCTCAGCGGAGTCACTTCGACACGATGACAGACGCATCCCCGTCGCGACGAAGCACATTTACGGCGACGTCCCCGTCCTGAGTGTAAACCTTCAGGTCCAGAACAGAGTCGCCGACGTGCAAGCGGCGAACGATCAACTCGTGGCCCCGGGCAGGCAAGAGCGGATTGTCCAAGCGTACCTCGTCGCGCGAGGAGGAGATGCGCATTCCGAGGCAAGCAGCAATGAGTCCAAAGGGCGCTGCCGCGGCCCAAGCCTGCGGCGAACAGGCGACCGGGTAGCGAACCGGACCGCGGCGCCTCCTGCGCAAGAATCCGCAATAGAGTTCAGGCAAGCGACGGTGATCCTGGTACGCGGCTGCGTCGAAAACCGCTTCGGCAATGCGCCTCGCCTCGAGCTTGAACCCGTAGCGACCGAAGCCCGTCGCAATAAGCGCGTTGTCATGCGGCCAGATCGAGCCGTTGTGGTACGACATCGGATTAAATCGCGCCTCGCCACGCGCCAACGTGCGAACGCCCCAACCCGAAAAACTGTCGGGCGACATGAGAGTCTCGACGGTCCGCGCCGCATGATCGCAAGATGCGATCCCGGTGAACAGCGCATGTCCCGCGTTGCTGGCGCGCACCCGACAGGGTTTTTTGGCGCCATCGAGCGCCAGCGCATAGGCTCCAATGTCATCACACCAGAATGCCGCTTCGAACTGGTCACGAAGAGCCGCCGCTTGCGTGCGCAGCCTATCCGCATGGGCCGCATCACCCATGGCTACAGCCAACGTCGCTGCATGTAGACGGGCTCCGAACAAGTAGGCCTGCACTTCACATAGCGCGTTCGGTCGCGATGCTGACGACCCGTCGGCGTGGAATATGGTTTCGTGGCTATCTTTCCAGCCCTGGTTCTGAAGGCCATGCTCGGTGGCGCGGAAATATTCTATGAAACCATCGCCATCGCGATCGCCCAACTCGTCGCACCAGACGAGCGCCTTCTGTACAGACGGCCAGATCTCTTTCAAGAGATCGAGATCGCCCGTTCGCTCGAAATACATGCCCGCGAGCATGATAAAGAGCGGCGTCGCATCTACCGTCCCGTAATAGCACTCGAACGGCACCTCGCCCGTCCGCGCCATTTCACCGCGACGGCGTTCGTGGAGAATTTTGCCAGGTTCCGCATCGGCTTTCGGATCGAAGTCGGTGGCTTGCGTTGCTGAGAGATAGCGTAGCACCCCCGCAGCCATCCCCGGATCGAAACAGAGCATCTGCATCGCGGTGATGATTCCATCACGACCGAAGGCGGTGCTGTACCAGGGAATGCCCGCATAGGGGTAGCGCCCGAAGCCCGTATCCGTCGAGAGCATGCTTAGGTCTGACGCGGAGCGCCTAACGATTTCATCGAAAAGCCCATCGGCGCATTCGATGCGCGCCATGTCGCGGGTCCCGAAGTTCAGGAGGCGTCGTTTGTCGCGCAGGGCGCTGACGAAGCTCGACGTGGTTTCGCGCCTCTGTTCTTCGCAAATTGTGCGGACCAGCAACGAACCCGCGCCCAAGGAGGGCATATTGAACTGGAAAGATGCGGAGCCGGTCGTGAGCCGCGCCGGCTTTGCAGAAAACACGATAGTTGTCGTGCGACTGGCTTCGTCGAGGCCAAGATATGCGAATTCGATCCCATCGTCGCCGACTAGCCGTGAAGAGACACGCCCGCGACGCACACGGTCGAGACCTCGCACTTCAAACAGATCTCGGAAATCGGCGTCGTAAATCAGATCGAGCGAAAAAGACCGCGGTCTGGAATCGAAATTCTTGAGGCCGATACGCTCGAAGCAGACATCGTCCCACAGGAATTTGGTGCGGCTGATCGCAATCGTGTCACGCGGAATCCCATTTTCCTCGTGCGGGTGCACATCGGGATTCGTGGCGTCTACCGAAAGCGCCGCATTGTCGTCCTGAAGCACCGACCCGAGCAGCATTAGCCTCAGCCCATTGAAGCGAAGCTCAAACCGCGACAAATAGCGCGTGTCTCTGAAAAAAAGACCCTCGGGCGTATTGGGAATGGCTCCCATATCGCCATTACTATCGAGCACGGCAAAACAATCGCCCTCTTTTAGAGAATGCAGCACACGCTCCACAAGCGATACAGGCGTCTCGACATAGAACTCGGCAATAGGCTTAGACTCGCCCGCATCTCGGTCAATCAGAGAAGACTCTTTCATTTGTTAAGTCCCTAACCCGCAGAACGGTCGCCGACGCCCCAGCTCCCTCCGGGCAATGACGCGACGCCCTGAAGCGAACTTTCGTAGGCTGGCGCAGCTATGCCGAGGTCACGATAGGTCTCCAGATATGCGCTCGCCATGCGACGTGCAGTGAAACGTTCTTCGAACCGCTGGCGAATCCTAGCTCGGGACAAACGCGTGACCATCTCAATGGCCAGAACCGCGTCTTCTACGGAACTGACAATGGACCCGGTAACTCCGTCTTCGATGACTTCAGGCACCGACCCGTGATTCCAGGCGATCACCGGGGTCCCCGCAGCCATGGCCTCGATCATGACGAGACCAAACGGCTCAAACCAGTCAATAGGAAAGAGGAGGGCCATTGCCCCTCCAAGGAAGGCTGATTTCTCGCTATCGTTGATCTCGCCCACGAACTCGATCAAATCGCAGTTGAGCATCGGCTCCACGACGTCGGCAAAGTACTCCCTGTCAACCTTGTCCACCTTCGCAGCAATCTTTAGTGGCAGACCCGCCCTCTTCGCGATCTCGATCGCTCGATCCGGCCTCTTTTCCGGGGAAATCCGCCCCAGGAACGCGAGATACTTTTGTCCCCCCGGGGAAAAAGCGACCGCGTCGAGAGGCAGGCCATGGTGGACGGTCCTGCGCCAATTGCAGGGAACCGGAAGATGACGGCGCTGGTCGTCCGAGATGGACACGAGCGGCGCGTGTGGAAAGCACCGGTAAATCGGATGGAAATCCGGCAAGTCGAGGCGGCCGTGCACTGTCGTGAGCGTCTTCTGGAGAATATCCCGGCAGACAGGAAACTGGATCAGATCGATGTGAAAGTGAATGAGGTCGAACTCCGCCGCGCGCCGTCTCACATGCTCAAGCATCACGAGATGGCTTGCGAGATGATCGTTGACGCCTGCGAGGCGCAATCCACACGGTATCTCTGCCTCGAGAAAGGCGGATGTCCTGGAGTCACCCGCAGCGAAGAGGGTGATGTCATGCCCGGCTTCGACAAGCGCCTCTGTCAGCCACGAAACGACCCGCTCCGTGCCGCCGTATAGCTTCGGGGGAACAGCTTCAGCTAGCGGGGCGACTTGAGCTATTCGCATCCCCTCACCTCATTCAAGCACACCCGTTTCAAGCACTCCAACAGATTGGCTCGTCCCTGGTTCGCCGCGTTCGAGGTCAAAGTTTCACGCGGCCGCCACATCCGCCCTGCTCCAGCGTCCAGGAGCAAAGCTGTTTGAAATTTTTGAGAGGTAATTCCGGCCGTTTCGCAGCATCAGCTCCGCTGGTCAGAAGCTCCGAAGCAAGCTATTCACCGTTTCAAATTCGAGCGGCGCATAGACGAACTCGCAGGTGCCCAGGGCAACACTTCTTCGAGGGCAACCTCGAGGCTGACGCGCTCTGGAGGCGTATGCCGCGGGCGAGGCGCGGTCGATGGTTGTCTCCACCTTGAGCGCGCCGACATGGACAACAACCTGAACTACGCAAGCATCAAGCCGGCCGGCAGTCAGGTTTTGGCGCACGTGGGCGCCACCAGTCGACATAATCGCCTACTGCGAGCAGCATGGCATCCTTGTGGAGGCCTACTCGCCAGCTGCGCATCGTGCGGTACTAAATGACTTTGACATTCCAGCGATTGCGGGACGGTTCCCCAGCTCTGCATCCGTTACTGCCTCCAACTGAGCCTGGCGCCGCTGCCGAAGACGGCGAACCCGGAGCACATGCGGGCGAACGCAGCCCTTGGTACGCCAATGGTCCGGTCGCGTACAGCAGCCGAGGGACCGGGTCTAAACGGAAGTGGACTCGCTGAAGCCAGCGAATGTGCCCATGCTCCTGCGGAATGTGTGTCGCTTTACACGACAGGAAGCCTGCAGATTGCTGCTGTTGGGCTGAGGCTTGATGTAGAGGCCGGGGACGACCTCCATACTGGGGGATGAGAGATTTGTCTGCATCCCGGGATAGTGCAGTCACTGGGGCTGGGTGAGCGACCAGTATTGGCTCAGGGACACATACGCGCGCGTGGCGCTGCAGGCCCAAAAGCCCCTTTTCCCCACCATCCCGCTACCGTAGTAGCGGGCTATCCATTCACAGACGCGCTAGGGGCTTGTAAACACGCTACAAAGCCCAAAGCCGAATGGGGGCTACCCTGCGAGTAAATATAAGCATGACCACACTCACTCACACCGACCTCGAGGAACTGGCAGCTGCACTGGAGCAGTCTGGCGACTACAAGGTTCTTCGGCGCTTCCAGCCCCGTATAGCGCCGATTAACGCCCCTGCCCCAAACGAGCGTCTCGGGATCTTCCTGGATCTGGAGACGACCGGCCTCGACCCAGCCAAAGACGAGATCATCGAGATTGCGATGGTCCCGTTCCTGTACTCGGTGGACGGGAACCTACTCGCGGTCGGGGAGCCGTTCCAGAGCTATCAAGATCCGGGAATCTCCATCCCTGCGGAGATCACCGCGCTCACCGGAATCACGGATGAGATGGTGCAAGGGCAAACGATCG
>JAQGKN010000522.1 GCA_028290085.1 Hyphomicrobiales bacterium | reverse complement strand
AGGGCGTCTGCCCGACAGCTCCGGCGGCGTTATCCGCCGGGGCTGTCATTGGCGTGGGCTTTGCCGAGACCTGCCACCGGCGCCAGTCGCCCTCTACAAAGATCGGCAGGGACCGGTGTACGAGGGGACGAAATGAGCGTTTTGCGGAAAGCTTTTGTCGCGGCGGCGGCCATGTTCGTCGCCACGGGCGTATCGGCGCAGGAGCCGCTGAAGATCGGCATGATCACGACCCTGTCGGGGCCGGGTGGCTATCTCGGCCAGGACATTCGCGACGCCTTCAATCTCGCGATTGAAATGCAGGGCGGCAAGCTCGGCGGCACGCCGGTGCAGGTTCTCGTCGAAGACGATGCGCTGAAGCCCGGACAAGGCAAGCAAATCGCCGACAAATTCATGAAGACCGAGAAAATCAAGCTGCTGACCGGCATCGTCTTCTCGAATGTCGCGCTGGCCGTGGTGCCTGACGTGCTCGATAGCGACGGCATCTATGTGAGCCCCAACGCCGGGCCCTCGACGCTGGCTGGCAAGGAATGCAACGCCAATTATTACGTCGTGTCGTGGCAGAATGACTCGCTGCACGAGAGCGCCGGGCAGAACGCCAATAATCTCGGCTTCAAGAAGGCCTTCATCATCGCCCCGAATTATCAGGCCGGCAAGGACGCGCTCGAGGGTTTCAAGCGTACCTTCAAGGGCGAGATCGTGGGTGAGGTCTTTACGCGCCTCGACCAGACCGATTTCGCGCCTGAAATGGCGCAGATCCGCGCGGCCAAGCCCGATGTCGTGTTCCAGTTCCATCCGGGCGGAGCGGGTATCGCCTTCCTGCGCCAGTACCAGCAGGCCGGCCTCGTCGAGACCGTGCCGATGGTCGTGCCCTCGCCGTCCATGGATGCCGTGACCCTGCAGGCCGTGGGCGCACCGGCACTCGGGTTGAATGTTTCGGCGCAGTGGAATAGCGATTTCGACAATGCCGCCAACAAGGCGTTCGTCGCCGCGTGGAAGGCCAAGTACAATCGTCCGATCACCTATTACGCGAGTCAGGGCTACGATACGGCGCTCGCGATCGGCGCTGCGCTCAAGGGCACGGGCGGAAAGGTGGACGATGAGAAGGCATTCCGTGCCGCCATGCTGAAAGCTGATTTCGCCTCCGTGCGCGGAAACCGCAAATTCGGCCGGAACCAGCATCCGATCCAGGATTGGTATTCGCTGCGCGTCGAAAAGGACGAGGCAGGGCTGCCAGTGATCCGCACCAAAGGCAAGATCTCGTCCGACGTGGGCGATTTCTACGCCAAGGATTGCAAGCTCTGACGTGTTGAGCGTCATTGCGAGCGTAGAGAAGCAATCCGGTGCGGTCTTGCGGCTCCTGGATTGCTTCGTCGCTTCGCTTTTCGCAATGACGGCCTTTGCCTTCTCGAATGAGGCGCGGTCCTTCTCACAGAGGGAGAAGGTGCCTGCAGTGCAGGCGGATGAGGCGTTGCCGCCTCGTAGAATGGGGACCGTAAACCCTCATCAGTCGGCTCCGCCGACAGCTTCTCCCCAATGGGAAAAGCGGGGCCGCGTTTCTCTCGCATATCATGGTGGATGACGGCGTGAGCCGTCTGCTTTGGAGGGGCATCCCGTAATGGCACTGGTGCTTGAACAGTTACTGAACGGGGTTCAGTTCGGTGTCATGCTGTTCCTGCTCGCGGCCGGGCTGACGCTGATCTTTGGGGTCATGGGCGTCATCAATCTCGCACATGGCTCGCTCTATATGGTCGGCGCTTATGCCGCCGCTTTCGTCGCCCAGCGCACGGGCTCGTTCCTGCTGGCTGTGCCTGCGGGGCTGGCCGCGGCGGCGATCGCGGGTGTGATCGTCGAACTCGTGGTCGTGCGGCGGCTCTATGCGCGCGATCATCTCGATCAGGTGCTGGCGACCTTCGGGCTCATCCTGTTCTTCAACCAGCTCATGGTGCTGATCTTCGGGCGCCAGCCGATGTTCGTGCAGATTCCGCCCGCGCTCTCGGGGGCTGTCGATCTCGGGTTGTTCTCCTATCCCGTCTACCGCCTATGCATCATCGGTGTCGGACTTGGTACGGCAGGCGCCCTGTTCTGGTTTATCCAGCGCACGCGCATCGGCATGCTGGTTCGGGCAGGGGCCACGCACCGCGATATGGTGCAGGCGTTGGGCATCGATATTCGCGTGCTCATGACATTCGTCTTCGGCCTCGGCGCGCTGCTTGCCGGTCTGGCGGGGCTCATGGCAGGGCCGCTGCTTTCCGTGCAGGTCGGTATGGGCGAGCAGATTCTCATTCTCACCTTCGTCGTCGTGGTGATCGGCGGCCTCGGCTCGGTCGCCGGCGCGTTCACCGGCGCGCTGCTCGTCGGCGTCGTCGATACGTCGCTGCGCGCCTTCCTGCCTGCGATCCTGCGTGGAATGATGAACGGCTCGGAAGCCGATGCGCTGGCAGCGGGCATTTCCGCCATGGGCGTCTATCTGCTGATGGCGCTCGTGCTGCTCATCTGGCCCAAGGGATTGTTCCCCTCCCATGCATGAGCGCCGCACCTTCCGATCGCTTCTGCCCCTTGCCGCTCTTTGCCTGCTGGCAGTCTTGCCCTTTGCCGCGCAGGCGCTGGGCCAGCCTGCCCTGACGACGCTGGCCACGCGCATGCTCATTCTCGGCCTCGCCGCGAGCGGGCTGAACATCGCGCTGGGCATGGGCGGACTTGTCAGCTTCGGCCATGCGGCTTTCTATGGAATCGGCGCCTACAGCGTCGGCATTCTCACGACACATGCCGTTGCGGGCGCGCCTTTTCTGGGCTTCATTCCCGGCAGCGAACAGCTTGTGGTCACGCTGCTCGCGTCGCTGCTGGCGAGCGGCATCGTTGCTGCGATCATCGGGGCTCTGGCGCTACGCACCAGCGGTGTGCAGTTCATCATGATCACGCTCGCCTTCGCGCAGATGCTGTTCTTTCTCTTCGTCGCGCTCAAGGCCTATGGCGGTGACGATGGGCTCTCCATGCGCCGCCGCAACGCGTTCGCCGGGCTGAATATGCGCGACGACGCGACCTTCTACTACACCTGCCTCAGCGTGCTGCTGGTGTGGCTTGCGATCAGCGCGCGCCTGCTGCATTCGCGCTTCGGCCTGCTGCTTGGCGGCATCCGCCAGAGCGAGCGGCGCATGCAAGCCATTGGCGTCCAAACTGTGCGCCTTCGTTGGCTGGCGTTCGTCATCTCCGGCATGGGGACAGGGCTTGCGGGCGCGTTGATGGCCAATCTCGGGCGCTTCGTGAGCCCGGACATGATGCATTGGACGCAATCGGGCGAGTTGCTCATCATGGTCGTGCTGGGTGGCGCGGGCACTGTTTTTGGCCCGGTCATCGGCGCTGTCGCTCTCATCGGGCTGGAAAGCCTGCTCGCGTCCTGGACGGAGCATTGGCAGATCATTCTTGGGCCATCGCTTGTGCTGCTCGCTTTGACGTTTCGCGGCGGTCTTGCGCGGCTTGGCAAGCGGGAAGGGCGTTGATGCAACAGCCCATCCTCACCATTGAACGCCTGCGCAAGCGCTTTGGTGGATTGCGCGTCACCGACGATGTCTCGCTCGATGTGCGTGAAAACGAAATACATGCGCTGATCGGCCCCAACGGCGCGGGCAAGAGCACGCTGATTGGCCAGATCATGGGCGAGATTGTCGCCGATGCCGGCACCATCTCGCTCTGTGGTCGCGATCTCGCGCGCCTCTCGCAGGCGCGGCGTGTGCGGCTCGGGCTCGCGCGCACCTTTCAGGTCCCGGAAGTGCTCGGCGAATATAGCGCCCGCGAGAATGTTCTGGCAGCTCTCCTCGCGCGCCGGGGCGGACGCTTCTTTTCGAACGCGAGCCGCGATGAAGGCCTGGTACGGGAAGCAGAGGGCTTTCTGGTTCGCGCGGGCCTCGATGGGCGGGGCGACCAGCGTGTTGCCGATCTCGCGCATGGCGAGCGCAAGCTTCTCGAATTGGCAGTGGCGCTGGCCACGCATCCGCGCGTGCTGCTCCTCGATGAGCCGATGGCCGGGCTCGGGCCGCAGGAGAGCACGCAGATGATCGACGTCCTGCGTTCGTTGCGCGGCGAGATCGCCATGCTGCTCGTCGAACATGACATGAACGCGGTGTTCGCACTTGCGGACCGTATTTCCGTCCTCGTCTATGGGCGGATCATCGCGTCGGGTTCGGCGGCCGAAGTTCGAGCCGATCCGCTGGTGCGCATTGCCTATCTCGGCACGGAGGAGGCGTGATGCTGAAGGTGCGCGGCCTCGCGGCGTCCTACGGCGCAAGCCAGGTTCTCTTCGACATTTCGCTCGATGTGGCACGCGGCGAAGTGGTGACGCTGCTCGGGCGCAACGGCATGGGCAAGACGACCACGATCCGCGCGATCATGGGGCTTCTGGGCGCAAGCGCGGGCAGCATTTCCGTTGCGGGCCAGGATGTTTGCGGGTGGAGCGCCGACCGCATTGCAAGGCTGGGCATCGGGCTGGTGCCGGAGGGGCGGCAGATTTTCCCGACGCTCAACGTTCGTGAAAACCTCGTCGCGACAGCCGCCAATCGCGCAGGCGTCGCCGATCCGTGGACGCTGGATCGCGTCTTCGCGCTGTTTCCGCGCCTCGACGAGCGGCAGGAGCAGGCGGGGCGGACGCTGTCGGGCGGCGAGCAGCAGATGCTGGCGATCGGCCGCGCGCTGAGACCAACCCGAGTCTGCTCATTCTGGACGAGGCGACCGAGGGGCTGGCGCCCGTGGTGCGCGCCGAGATCTGGCGCTGCCTCGAACAGCTCAAGGCGCAGGGACAATCGATCCTGCTCGTCGACAAAAACATTGCGGTGCTGGAGCGCCTCGCCGACCGCCATCATGTCATCGAAAAAGGCCGGACAATCTGGGCCGGTACACGCGCCGATTTCGCGCGCGACAGAGCCGAGGTGCATCGCCATGTCGCCTTCTGAACCGCGCATTGTTTTTGCCGAAGGGCATTCGTCGCTGGCCGATCCGGCAGAGGCGATGCGCGAGGCTCTCTCCGCGCTGATGGGTGCATTGGCGCGCGCGGGTGCCGCGCCAGGCGAGATCGTGGGCATCACATTGACTGCGCCTGAGCCGCAGGGCTTTCACCTGTCGCGGCGCGTCATCGACAATGCGTGGCGCGAGGTCTGCGGCGGTTTGCGGCGTCCACTGCGCTACGAGCGTGGCGGTGAGGGCCTCACCCTGCATGCGGAAGCCCACGTGCGCCCGCCTATTCCTGCATTGCCGGTCTGGCGGGGCATGAGCGCGGGGGAGATCGCGCGCGCCTACAGCCCACGCCAGCAGGCCGATATGCAGGCTGTGTTCCGGCGCTGGAACCATGACGGCGCTCTGGCGCGTGCGGGGCAAAGCGGGGTCGATCTCGCTTATGGACCGTCGCAAGACGAGCGCCTGGATTTCGTGCCGGCCACCGATCCGCGGGCGCCGCTCTGGGTGTTCCTGCATGGGGGTACTGGCAGGCCTGCACGAAAGATCAGCACGGGCAATTCGCCGAGGGCATGCTGCGGCACGGTTTTGCTTTCGCCAATCTGGATTATGGGCTAGCGCCGGAAACGCCCCTGACCGAGATCATCCTCCAGATCAGGCGTGCGCTGACCTTTCTGGTGGGGCAAGCGGATGCGCTCGGCTTTGATCCTGCGCGCATCCATCTCGCTGGTCATAGCGCTGGTGCGCACTTGGCGGCGCTGGCGGCTGTGGACCCGCAGGGACCGCCCGTACGTTCCGCGCTGTTGCTTTCGGGCATATTCGATCTGGCGCCGCTGGCCCATCTGCCAATGGGGCCGATGATCGGGCTCGACAGCGAGGCCACGATCCGCCGCCTTTCACCCATCTCTTATCCCGCGCCATCGCCCCGAATCGGCGTGGCGCTCGGTGGGCTCGAAACGGATGAGTTCAAGCGGCAATCCGCCGAAATGGCCGCCGCCTGGGGGGCCAGGGCGCCGCTGGTCGTTCCGGAGCGGCATCATTTCAATCTGCTCGAAGACCTGCGCACCGAGACTGTGCTGCTCGCGCTTGCCCTGCAGGTCGCTGCGGGCTGACGCTGCCCAAAGGAAAACTTTGGTCTGGCCGAACGCGATTGTTTTGGACAGAAGTCTGGTGCCTTTCTAATCTCCGCTCCATCGAAGCCACGGGTCGGCCGGGCCGGTGAAGGTGCCGAAATGCATCTCCCAGACCGGAAGAGGGCAAAAGCCCCGACCGAGTAGGCTCATCCATCTAGGGAGGATCGAGATCGATGGCCGAGCAATTCGTTGGACGCATCTCTGAATTTGCGGAAGGTGCCCGCCAGATCGTCAAGCTCGGGAACACCGAGGTCGGCATTTTCCGTCACGATGGCGAGTTCTTCGCTTACAGCAATTATTGCCTGCATCAGGGCGGACCCGCCTGCGAAGGCCTGACCATTGCCCGCGTCGAGGAGCATCTGCGCGAGGACAAGACCTCGGTTGGCCTCTTCTTCTCCGAGACCGACATGAACTTCGTCTGCCCGTGGCATGGCTACGAATACGACATGAAGTCGGGCGAATGCATTTCCGACCGCAAGCTGAAGCTGAAGCGCTTTGACGTCATCCAAAAAGGGGATGACATCTATGTCGTCGCCTGAGGCCGTCCCAGCGGTCGACAAGGAGCTCTCCGATCGCGTCGCCGCACTCGCCCGTGAGGTCGAGGCCACCACGATGGCCGGCAAGCTCGACGCGCTGGCGCCGCAGGCCTTGCAGGCCATGCTGACGGCGCTGGCCAAGAGCTATGGCGCGAATGTTGAAGCGGGCAACGCCTATCCGGTGCTCGCGGGGCCGGGTTCGGTTTCCGGAACAGACGTGCTCGTCCTGTGCGGCGCCATGCTGAAGGCGGCGGATCTGCAGGTGTTCGAACTCGGCATGTGGCAGAGCTGGACGGGTCGCTGACCTCACAGCTCACCACGCGAAGACATTAGGAGGGACCCATGGACCTTATTGCTGACCGCGGACGCCGCGTCACCGTCGAAGAACTGAATACGACGAAACTGCTCGCTCACGCCGCCGAACAGGCGCGCGACCGCAAGTATGAAGACGTGATGATCGTCGATTGCGACGCCCATCATTACGAGAACGAGAATTTCAACGAAATTCTCCCTTTCATGGAAAATGACGTCTTTAAACAGCTGACCATGTCGGGACGCGCCAAGTCGCGCAGCAGCATTGTCCCCGGCCAGATCGGCTATCAGGACATGGGCGGACGCGTGACGCGCTACCCGCTGCGCGCGACTGAAAAGACCGAGCCCGGCAAGCTGCGCGATGCGCAACTCGGCGAACGCTGGATGGATGCGATGGGCGTGGATTATTCCTGCCTGTTCCCCACCGGCATGCTCAATGTCGGCTTGCATCCGCAGAAGGAAATGGAGGTCGAGCTTTGCTGGGCCTACAATCGCTGGCTGACGGAAGTCGTTCTGCCGGAGCATCATGGCCGCTTCTATTCGCAGCTGGCCCTGCCGCTGTCGGATGCCG
>JAQGKN010000447.1 GCA_028290085.1 Hyphomicrobiales bacterium | reverse complement strand
GTTCTCGATAGCCTGAACGATCTGCTCGGGGCCCATATCTTCCCCGACAAGGGTGATGGATCGAGCCCGCGCGCCTGCCCGTCCTGCGGAGCGGGACAATTGTCGCTGAAGCTCGGCAAATTCGGCGCCTTCATCGGTTGCTCGAATTATCCCGAGTGCAAATACACCCGCACAATGGACCCGGCGAGCGCCGACCAGGCGGCGGGCGATCCCTCACGCCCCGGCGTGCGCGTGCTCGGCATCGACCCCACCTCGGGCGAAGAGGTCACGGTTCGCGACGGACGCTTTGGCACTTATGTGCAGCTCGGCGAGGGCGAAAAGCCCAAGCGTTGTTCGCTGCCCAAGGGGCTGTCGGGCGGCGATGTCACGCTCGAACAGGCGATCGCGCTGCTTTCCTTGCCGCGCGAAGTGGCGAAGCATCCTGAAACCGGCGAGCCAATTCTGGCGGGCATCGGGCGCTTCGGCAGCTATGTGCAGCACGGCAAGACTTACGCGAATCTCGGTCGCGAGGACGATGTGCTCGCCATCGGCGGCAATCGCGCCGTCGATCTGATCCTGACCAAGGAAGCCGGTGGCGGCCAGGGACGGTTCGGTGCTTCCGCGGGACGTCCGCTCGGCGACCATCCCAAGGGCGGTGCGATCAGCGTGAAGGCCGGCAAATACGGACCTTACGTCAACTGGGGCAAGGTCAATGCGACCCTGCCCAAGGGCACCAATCCCGAGGAGTACACGCTGGAAGAGGCGCTCGCTCTCATTGCCGCAAAGGAAGCTGGCGGTGGTGATGGCGCGGGTCGCCTGCTCGGCCAGCATCCGGCGGGCGGTCCCGTCAGTGTGCGGGCCGGCCGTTTCGGCGCCTATGTGAACTGGGGCAAGGTGAACGCCACCATCGGCGCCGCCTATTCGCCAGAAACCATCACCCTCGAAGAAGGATTGCGCCTCGTCGAGGAAAAGGGCGGCGCGGCACCCAAGAAGTCGCCCGCGAAGAAGAAGGCTCCGGCCAAAAAGGCTGCTGCCAAAAAGGCACCTGCGAAATCCAGGGCGAAGGTCGTCGTACCTGAGTCCGACGACGCGCCTTTCGCAGACGCAGTCCCCGCCAAAAAGGCCGCCATCAAGGCGGCAGCTGTGAAAAAGACGCCAGCCAAAAAGGCGCCCGCCAAGAAAGCCGCCGCGAAAAAGGCCCCTGCCCGCAAGGCTGCAACCGCCAAGTAACGCTGGCCGGGGGCCTTTCGCCCCACATGTGCTAAGGATGCGAGGTCT
This sequence comes from Hyphomicrobiales bacterium, assembly GCA_028290085.1. Taxonomy (GTDB): domain Bacteria; phylum Pseudomonadota; class Alphaproteobacteria; order Rhizobiales; family Beijerinckiaceae; genus Terripilifer. The sequence continues at coordinate 1,866 of JAQGKN010000447.1, read as the reverse complement.
CATCGAGACTTCGCATCTCACCCCGGAATCCCGTGCCGAAGAAACCACTCCGCTCCGTTGAGCCCGCCACCCGCGCCGCACTGCCCTCCCGCGAAGATGTGCTCGCCTTCATCGCGCGAGAACGCGAGGCTGCTGGCGGCGCGCCCGTGAAGATCGGCAAGCGCGAAGTGGCCCGTGCCTTCGGCATCAAGGGCTCGGATCGCATTGGTCTCAAGGCTCTGCTGAAAGATCTGGAATCAGACGGCTCGGTCGAACGGCGCGGCAAGCACCTGCATAAATCCGGCATGCTGCCGCCCGTCGTCCTCGCTGACATCAAGGCGCGTGATCGCGATGGCGACCTGATCGCGACGCCCGTCGAATGGGACGTGGACGCGCAGGGGCCTATTCCGAAAATCTATGTGCGCGTGCCCCGCAAGGCGCGCCCCGGCCAGCCCGCACCGGGGCTGGGCGACCGCGCGCTGCTACGCGCTGAACTTTCGCCCGAGGGCACACGCGAAGCACCGATCTACATCGCGCGCGTCATCAAGCTGCTCGATCGTGCGAAGACGCAGGTTCTCGGCGTTTTCCGCTCTATTCCGACCGGCGGCGGACGGCTCATCCCCGTCGACAAAAAGAATATGAACCGCGAGCTGGCCATTCCGCCGGGTGCGGAAGGTGCGGCGGAAGACGGCGATCTCGTCGCCGTCGAGATCATGCGCGAAGGCCGGTTCGACTTGCCAGCCGCGCGCGTGCGCGAACGGCTGGGCTCGATGACGAGCGAGCGCACCATCAGCCTCATCGCCATACATGCACACGGCATTCCCAACGTGTTCCGCCCGGAAACACTGGAGGAAGCCGAACAGGCGCAGCCCGCCACGATGGAGCGTCGCGAGGATTGGCGCGACCGCCCGCTCGTCACGATCGACCCCGCCGACGCCAAGGACCATGACGACGCGGTTCTGGCCGAGCCCGACGAAAACCCCGAAAATCCGGGCGGATTCGTCATTACTGTCGCCATCGCCGATGTCGCCGCCTATGTGCGCCCGGGCCGTCCGCTCGACCGCGAGGCGCTCGACCGTGGCAATTCGGTTTATTTCCCCGACCGCGTCGTGCCCATGCTGCCTGAGCGCATTTCGAACGATCTCTGTTCGCTGCGCCCCTTGCAGGACAGGCCCGCGCTTGCGGTGCGCATGACCATCTCGGCGCAGGGCGCCAAGACGCATCACGGCTTTCACCGCATCACGATGCGCTCGGCCGCCAAGCTCGCCTATCCGCAGGCACAGGCCGCCATCGACGGCGCACCCGACGACACGACGGCGCCGCTGCTGGAAACCGTGCTGCGTCCGCTCTGGGCTGCCTACGATGCGCTGAAAATCGCAAGGGAACATCGCAGCCCGCTCGATCTCGATCTGCCGGAGCGCAAGATTCTGCTCAAGGCCGATGGCACGGTGGATCGCGTGATCGTGCCGCCGCGCCTCGACGCGCACCGGCTGATCGAAGAGTTCATGATTCTCGCCAATGTGGCGGCCGCCGAAACGCTGGAGCACGCGGGACAATCGCTGATCTATCGCGCGCATGATGAGCCCTCCGCTGAGAAGCTGACCGGCCTTTCGGAGTTTCTCGGCTCCATCGGCATCAAGCTCGCCAAGGGCCAAGTGATGCGGCCGGCGCAATTCAACGGTATTCTGGCCCGTGTGAAGGGCGGCGAGAACGAGAATGTCGTCAACGAGGTTGTTCTGCGTACGCAGGCGCAGGCGGAGTACGTGTCGGAAAACTACGGACATTTCGGCCTCAACCTGAAGCGCTATGCGCATTTCACCTCGCCGATCCGCCGCTACGCCGATCTCTTTGTCCATCGCGCATTGATCCGCGCGCAGAAATTCGGCC
>JAQGKN010000435.1 GCA_028290085.1 Hyphomicrobiales bacterium | reverse complement strand
CTCGTAGTCGTCCCAGCCGCGCAGGTAGACGGAATCGCCCTCACGGCCACTCTCCGTCATACCCATGACGTCGACAAAGAAACGCAGGCTCTCGTCGGGCTTGGGCGTGAGGAGTTCGACGTGGCCGAGGTGGGCGAGTTCGAACGGACGTTCCATGGGACTTTCCCCTCCTGAAGGCGCCGGCGTCCGGGAAGGCGCGGCCGAAGGGGCTCAGTCGCACGAGACGAACCGGGAAATCAAATCGAATGATTGGCGCCTTTGATGAGGTCGGCGCATGAGTGCCGCGCTTGCATCGCATGTCCGCGCCACACGAAACCGCGTCCCGTCCAGGCTCCAGCCCACAGCGCGACAATCAGGAGATCGCGCCCCACACAAGCGAACGGTGTGCGCCATGACAGCGGCCAGCCCGCTCGCCAGGCGAGCAAAGCCTCCGGGGCATACCAGAGCAGGGCAAAGCCAGCCCCGATTTCCCAAAGCGATTGGTCGCTGTTCATGGCGGCGAGCAGGGCTGCTCCGAACGGCAGGAGCGCGCTCGTCAGGATTTCAGGTGCAAACAACAGCGGAAAGGTCACGCGGCGAAGGCGTGCCCAGCGCAGGTGACGCGCCCAGACCTCGCGCGCCCGCCGGCGTCCGATGGGTTGCGGGAACGGCGGGGAGACCAGCCGCACGCGCGCACCACGCGCCCGCACCCATTTGGTCGCGGCCGCATCTTCGGCGGGCTCGGCGCCCATCGCCTGAAAGCCACCGTGCCCGAGGTCAGCGCGCCGGAACGCCAGGGTCTTGCCCTGCGCGAAGCCGAAGCCGAGCGCGTCCACCGCATATTGCCAGCGTGCCGCATAGCTGTTGAGCAGGGAGCATTCGATCTCGCTCCACGCGCCATTCGGTGCCGCGCCAATAGGAGGGGCGGAAACCGCGCCGGTGTCGCGTTCCCATGTCGCCATGATGCGTTGGAGATAATCGCGCGGAACCAGCAGATTGCTATCGGCGAAAACGACGATCTCCGCTGAGGCGGCGCGAAAACCCTTTGCCATATTGTCGAGCTTGGGATTGCCGCTGGTGCGCTCCTCGCCGATCAGCAGGCGCGCCCGCACGCTGGGATGCTGGGCCATCGTCGCTTCCACCATCGGGATGATGGGATCGCGCGCATCGGCCACGCAAAAAATCAGCTCATAGCGGGGATAGGTGAGGGCGAATGATGCCGCGAGTGTTGCCGCGGAAAAAGTCTCGACACCGCAAAGCGGTCGTACGAGGGCGACATCCGGCATGTTCATCTGCGCAGGCGCGCGTCGACCGCGGCCCCAGAAGTGCCAGGCGACGAGCAGGTGGCTCGCGAGATGGATGGCGAGGGCGAGCACGGCGAATCCCGCGCAGACGACGAAGAGCATGGACATGCCCTTCGCCTACCCACGCCGTATGACAGACGGATGAAGCGGCCTGTCACGAAAGTGAGACAGGACTCGGCCATAGCAGCCTTGAGCAGGCCCCATGCTGTCGAGAAGAGAGGGAAGACCATGCCGGGAAAGAGCGAAATCATCCCAGTCCGAACCCTCTTCATCTCGGATGTCCATCTGGGCACACGCGGATGCCAGGCGGCGGCGCTGCTCGATTTCATTCGCGTCTACGATGCCGACACGATCTACCTCGTTGGCGACATCATCGACGGCTGGCGGCTGCGCGCGTCGTGGCATTGGCCGCAGGCGCATAACGACGTCGTGCAGAAGATCCTGCGCAAGGTCCGCAAGGGAACGCGGCTCGTCTACGTGCCCGGCAATCACGACGAGTTCCTGCGCGAATATGCGGGCTCCACATTCGGCGGCATCGAGATCGTTGAAGAGGCAATCCATGTCACCGCCGACGGGCGCCGGATGCTGGTGCTGCACGGAGACAAGTTCGACACGATCGTGCGCAACATGCGTTGGCTCGCGCTCCTCGGCGATGGCGCCTACGATCTCGCGATCTGGCTCAATCGCTGGATCGCCCGCGTTCGCCGCGCATTCAATCTGCCCTATTGGTCCTTCTCGGCCTGGAGCAAGCAGAAGGTGAAGCGCGCCGTCAATTTCATCAGCGCCTTCGAACACGCCGTTGCGATGGACGCGCGCAAGCACGACGTCGAGATCGTGCTCTGCGGCCACATCCACCGGCCCGCGCATCAGCAGTTGGACGGTCTGCTCTATCTGAATACGGGCGACTGGGTGGAATCCAATTCCGCTGTCGTGGAACATCCTGACGGACGGCTGGAACTCGTGTTCTGGACCGATGCCGCAGAGGCGGTGCTGGCCAGGCCGGCTCCGCGCGCGCGCAAGGCAGTGCTTGAAGCCGATCAGGCCGCCTGATCGGTCACCAGGGTTTCCCCGAGATGCCCGAAGAAACTATGCGCGCTCTCGCGCATACCGTAGTGGCTCGCATAGGCGCGGCAGGCGCTGCGTGAAATGCTCAGCGCTGCCATAGCGGCTGCGCGCAGGTCTTCGCTCAAAACGCCGCAGCCTGATGCCCCCAGCACCTCCTGGGGGCCAGTGACCGGGAGGGCGGCAACCGGCGTCCCGGCCGCGAGCGCCTCCAGCATCACGAGCCCGAACGTGTCGGTGCGGCTCGGGAAGACGAACACATCCGCCGAGGCATAGAGATCCGCGAGTTCAGCACCGGTGCGGACGCCCAGGAAATGTACCTCCGGATAGCGGCGCGCGAGATCGGCACGCGCCGGGCCGTCACCAATGACCACTTTCGTGCCCGGAAGATCGAGCGCCAGAAAGGCCTCGACATTCTTTTCCACTGCGATGCGGCCGACGGAGAGAAAGATCGGGCGTGGGAGGTCGGCAAGAGCTGGCTTCCCGGCGCTGAACAACGCCACATCGACACCGCGCCGCCAGACCTTCAGCCGCGTAAAGCCGCGCGCCTGCAACTCGTCGCGCAAGGCAGGCGTCGCCACCAGGGTCGCGGCGGCAGCGGAGTGAAACCGCCTCAGCGCGGCATAGCTCCAGGAAAGCGGCAGCGGAAGTCGTGCCGCCAGATATTCCGGGAAACGCGTGTGATAGCAGGTCGTGAAGGCGCGGCCCCGGCTCGTGCAATAATGGCGGGCCAGCAGGCCAAGCGGCCCTTCGGTCGCAATATGAATGGCATCGGGCGCCAGCGCATCGATACGCTTGGCGACTTCCGAGGGCAGGGCCAGGGTCAGCCGGATCTCCGGATATGTCGGCATTGGGGCCGAGCGAAAGAGATCGGGCGTCAGCAGATCGACGTGAATCCCCAGCAGCGGCGCATCGCGCCGCAGCCATTCGAGAGTGCGCACGACGCCGTTTATCTGCGGCCGCCAGGCGTCGCTTACGATGAGAACGCGCCTTTGACCGGCGTCGGGATGGTGGGTGTCAATCCAGCTCATGCGCAAGGCTCCTTCGCCACACGCTGAGCAGATTCTGGCTACAGGATCATGACGGCTGCGGCCCTCAGCGGCGCGGCGGAATCTGGATCAGTTCAGACAGTTGCGCCGCCGTGAGCGGCGCCTGCATCACCTTGTAGGTCATGGCGTCGCGCGTGATGGCGTCGATGCCCGAGACCCGATCCGGGTTCATTGCCGCCTTGGGCATGAAGTCATCGCGAATCCGTGCAGCGAGCGAAACGTCGATCTTGGCGTACTCGGCATAAAGCTCGATCCCCTTCGGGTCCGAATAGAGGAAGTCAAGGGTTTCACGATACGCGTCCATGAAGCGGTTCACGGCCGCGCGGCGCTTTTCGAGAACATCGGCGTTCACGATATGCACGCGCACGGTCTGTTCGGCAGTGGAGGGCGCATCGCTGCCGCGCGCGATCAGGCGGATCTTTCCTTGTTGCAGCGCCTCGATGCCGAAGGGCGGTGACGCCCAGCCGACGTCGATCTGTCCGCTCATGGCTTGCGTCAGCGTCACAGCGGCGGCGCCTGTTGCGACAGGCTTCGCGGGCACCTTGAACGTGTCGATGAGAGCGAGCAGCGTCGTGTGGGTGGAAGCGCCGTTGGTGGAATACCCGATATTCTTGCCCGCCAGATCCTTGAAGCTCTTCAAGGGCGATGCCGCGGGCACATACCAGAACAGATCGCCCGCGCCGGTCGTCCCGGCGGAGAGAATGCGCACCGGCGCGCCTTTGGAGAACGCGCCCATGGCAGCGGCTGTGCCCGCCGCGATGCCGATATCGATGCTGCCGGAAATCACGGCCTGCATCGTCTCGCCGCCACCGTTTGTGAACAGGCTCTCGATCTCGATGCCGTGCTTGCGGAAAATCCCAGCGCGTTTGCCGACCTCGGGAATGCAGGTGTCCCAATTGCCGGGCGCGCCGACTGCGACCTTGAACGTGTCGATGGTCTCGGCTGCGCGCGCGGCGGTGAAGCCCGTGAGAAGCGCCAAGGCAGACAGAATGAATGCAGACGATTTCAGAGCACGCATAAAGATTTTCCGCTCGCCGTTCGAGGAAGGGCGAGGGTCAGCCCGTGGCTGCCCCAAGTCAAGCTGGCGGGTGCGGGATGATTGGTCACATCCCGCACGAACCCTGGGCCAGATGCCCGATTCATAAAAAAACGCGCCGCAGCGGGGGCTACGGCGCGTTCGAAGTCCATGGAAACGGTCAGATAGTCAGTGCATCCGAACTGCCGGGGCTTCCCGCAGCCAGGGCTCAGCGAAGACCGCTTCCTCGAGCGACTCGAGGCGGCTCTTGCGCAGCCGGCGCTCGATCCAGTCTTCAGCTTCCCGACGAGAACGAAAGCCCTCTTTCTTTTCATAAACGCCGTCGCCATGCGCGATCATGATATAATTTCCGCCGCCAATCTGGTCCCAGACGACGAACTGTGATCTCAACTCACGCATGACTCGAACTCCTTGAAAACGCGTACCAATCAACTCTGACGGTGCTTTCCTATGGTGAAGCTATAGTGCCGATAGATGCACAACGATACTCAAGACATTGTTTATACTTACGCTGCCTCCGGCGCATTTTGATTCGTTGAGGCCGCTAATCACGTTTCTGTGATAATGCCAAATTAACCAAGGAATTCAGTGAGTTTCGAGGTTTGTGCCACAGAACCATGCAGCATGGGACTTTTTTGAAGCGGCCTGGAGGCGCGATCGGGCGAAATGGTAAAGAAGAATGCACCGTGGCTCCAGCTTAAGCCCCTGATTGCTCCGCCCTAGATTTTCCGGATTTTTGTTTAGATTTGTCAGTTTGCTGAAAAACCTAATAAAATAACGGCTTCCGACATACGTCGGAGCGTAGTTCGAAGCATTTCTCTGTCTTGGGCAAGAAAAGTTCGGAACTTCAGCATTTGGGCGACGTTTATTGCGTGCTGTGGTCTATTTTCGCCCCCCAGCCCCGGACCACGGCAGAAAGCCCGGCCTCGTGCCGGGCTTTCACGCTTTGGATCTCAGGTGGCGCGATGACCTGTGCTGGCCGCACCGCGTTCCTCGCCCGGATTGACGTGCACGTCGATCAGGCAAACCCCACCGGCTGCAAGAATCTCGGCGCCGCGTTTCATGGCAGCTCCCAGTTCAGCAGGATTGGTCACCGGGCCAATGCCAATGGCGCCCTGCGCTTCCGCGAACTTGGCGAGATCAACGTCCGGGTCGGCGATCTGCTGGCCGATCCAGCGGTTCTGCAGGGGGCGTCCCCGGCGCTTGGCGACCGTTTCCTGATGCAACTCGTCATTGAAGTAGGACCGGTTGTTGTTGATGACCAGCAGCAGCGGGATCTTGTGCCGAACGGCAGTCCAGATGGCGTGGCCGCCCATCAGGAAGTCGCCATCGCCGAGCACGCCGACAGTCTTGCGTCCGCGCGTGTGCATGGCGAGCGCGCAGCCGACCGAGATCGAAGGCATGCCGCCGATGCCGCCGCCGCCGTCCTTGCCGAAGTAGGCCTGCGGATCATGCAAGGGCCACATGTCGGAAGGCCATTTGCGGCACACGCCCGTGAGGCTCACCTCATCGGGATTGTTGAAGGCTTCGCGCAGCGCCAGGGCAATCTGGTCGACATTGATGCGGCTGGTGTCGCGCTTCACCTCGCGGCGTGAAGGTGCGCTCCAGCAGGGCTTGCTGCCCGCACCCAGCGCGGCCACCAGATCCTCGACCACGCTGTCGGGCGAGGCGGCCATGAAGATGTCGAGTTCCGGCAACGCCAGATAACCCATATGCGCGCCATTATGCAGATGCTGGTCGAGCGAGACATGGATGGTCTTGGCCGCGAGTTTCGTGCCGTTCAGGCGCACTGCGCTGTCGAGATCGACCCAGTCGAGCGCCAGCAGTACATCTGCCTCACGCAGGATATCCCGCACATGCTCGCCCGAGCGTCCCACCTGTTCCAAGGGCGCAACGGGGTGGCAGGGATGGTCGGTGGGGAAGGACGCGCGGTTCTTCAGATCCGTGAAGACCACGGCGCCCAGACGCTCCGCGAGCGCCACGCGGGCATCCCACGATTCCTGCGACCAGGCAGTCCTGCCGCAGAGGATCACCGGGCGCTTTGCGTCCTTCAGCAACGCGACGGTGGCATCGAGATCGGCCTTGGCCGCGCGCGGGGGGGCGGGGGGCTTCAGGCGGTCGAGATCG
>JAQGKN010000434.1 GCA_028290085.1 Hyphomicrobiales bacterium | reverse complement strand
AAGGGCATGCGCATTGCCACATCCGCGCCTGGCACAGCGGCCATGGGCACGATGGTGAAGATCCTCGATAAGGGTGGTCTCACGCGCGCCGATATCGAGGAGGTCAACATGTCCTTCTCGCAAATGGTGCTCGCGCTTCGCAACAAGGCGGTGGACGCGGCGCTGCCTGCCGAACCGCAGGCGACGCAGGCCATCGAGGCCGGCGCCGTGCGCGTGGTCAGCGACGACGAGATCTATCCAGATCATCAGATCTCTGCCGTTCTGTTTTCCGGCATCTTCGCGAAGCGCGATCCAGCGCTCGCTCAGCGCTTTCTGAAGGCCTATCTGCGCGGTGTGCGCGACCACAACGATGCGCTGGTGGATGGAAAGTTCGCTGGCCCCAAGGGCGACGAGGTCGTCGCCATCCTCACCGAATACAGCCTCGTGAAGGATCCTGCTGTGCACCGCTCCTTCGTTCTCAGCGCCATTAACCCGGATGGTAAGCTCGATCTGCCGAGCATGAAGGAGGATCTGCGTGTCTTCCGCGAGGCTGGGCTTATCCAGGGACAGGTGGAGGTCGAACAAGCCGTGGACCTGAGCTTCCTGAACGCCGTGTTGAAGGAACTCGGACCCTACAAGGCAGCGCGATGATCCGGAGAATGGCTTTGAAAAACACGCTACGCGCTCTGTGTCTTGGCGCCTGCCTGTCGGGTGCAACGCCCGTGTTCGCACAGGATTTTTACGCGGGACGCACCATCACGCTCTCGACCCACACGGGGCCGGGTGGTGGCTACGACACACTGCTTCGGCTGATCTCGCGTCATCTGGGCAGGCACATTCCTGGCACGCCTTCGATTATCGTCAGCAACCAGCCCGGCGCGGGCGGGCTGACCGCGTTCAATTACGCAGCGCGCATCGCGCCGCAGGATGGGACTTTCCTGACGCTGGTCGGGCAGGGGCTGCTGATCTTCGAGCCGACAGGGCAGGCGGGCTTGCAGGCCTCGCTCGGTGACATGAACTGGATTGGCAATTCCAGCCAGTCGCCCAATGTCACGGCCGTCTGGCACACGTCTCCCGTGAAGACGATCGACGATGCGAAACGCGTCGAAGCGACGATGGGCTCCACTGGCGCGGGCGCGTCCGATGCGCAGATGCCGCGCGTCTACAACACCTTGCTCGGCACGCGCTTCAAGGTGGTGACGGGCTATACGGGCGGCGCGCAGATCAATCTTGCCATGGAGCGCGGGGAACTCGACGGGCGCGGCACCAACACCTGGCCGAGCTACAATTCGACCTTCGCTGACGCTGTGCGAGACAAGAAGATCGTGCCGCTCGTGCAGATCGGCCTCAAGAAAGATCCTGACCTGCCTAACGTGCCGCTGCTCACGGATCTCGTGGCGGGCGATGCCCAGCGTGAACCGGTGGCGCGCTTTCTGTCGCTGACGACAGCGATCAGCCGGCCACTCGCTGCGCCACCGCGTGTGCCCGCCGAGCGCGTCGCGCTGCTGCGCCGCGCGTTTGATGCAACAATGCGCGACCCGGAGTTTCTCGCCGAGGCCGCGCGGTTGCAGGTGGATATCGATCCGATGACCGGCGAGGAGGTGGCTACAGCGATCCGGCAGATCTTGTCGACACCTGCCGACGTGATCGCTCGCACCCAGACGGCACTGGGCGCGAGCGGGCCGTGATCAGATTGCGCGCACGCCCATCTTCTTCAGGCGGGGCAGGACTTCCTCGACGAAGAGCGGCAATTCAGCGCCGTAATTGACCATGGAAATGCCGATGCCGCGAAGCCCCGCGCGGCTGAGGCCTGCAAGCATTTCAGCCACCGTATCGGGGTCGCCGATAATGGGTGCACCGCCCATACCGTTCGCATATTGCGTGCGCTTGGTGTCGTATTCTTCCTGTCCGACGGTTTCAGGCGAGATGTTCTTCAGCGCGAGAATGTCGCGCACGGCGTTCCAGTCCGCGCCGTCGATCACTGAGTAGCGATAATAGTCCTGCGCTTCCTTCATGGTCTTGCGCAGCGTGACGACGCCTACCGTGAACACGTCGATCTCACGGCCGTATTCGGCTGCCTGTGCCTTGATGCCTTGCACCTTTTGCGAAGTCTCCTCCAGCGAAACGCGCGATGCCGCCGTGAAGAATCCGTCGCAATTGCGCAGCGCGAAGGAGCGGCCTGCTGGGGACGAGCCCGCATTCATGATCATCGGGCGTGTGTCGCCGTAGGGCTTGGGCTTGGTGCGCACACCCTTGAGGTCGAAGAACTCGCCCTTGAAGTCGAAGTCGTTTTCCGGCGACCAGGCGCGCTTGACGATCTCGATCCATTCCTGCGCGTAATCGTAGCGGCGCTCGTGATTGCGCTGCTCGACGCCGAACATTTCGAACTCGCCCTCGTTCCAGCCGCAAACGACATTGAGCCCGAAGCGGCCCTCACCGATGTGATCGGCGGTGACGAATTCCTTGGACGCGATCAGCGGGTGAAACAGCGGCGCATGCACCGTGCCGAACACGCTGATGCGTTTGGTGGCAGCAAGAAGGCCGCTCGCCCATGTCACCGTTTCCAGCGTCGCACCCTGATAATCGGTGTCGCCGCCATAGCCCTTCCAGCGGCCGATGGGCAGCATGAAATCGATGCCGGCTTCGTCTGCGGCTTTGGCCAGCGCGAGGCAGTCTTTCCAGCTTCCGGACCAGCGCTCGGGAACGGTAGTGACGGCGCGGCCTGAGGAGCAATTGGCGCCGAAGAGGCCGATCTTCAGGGCATTGTCGTTGTACATCGCGGTGCGGTTCTGCATTGTCGCGTTGCGGTCGCTCATGGTCGCCTCCCTCGGCTGGACTTGTTCTTTCTTAAAAATGGAATACCGTTCCATTTCTGATAGAGTAGGCAGCGTGGCAGACGGGTGTCAAGCATGCGAAGGCGGGGTTCGTGATCGAGGACGTGGAGAAATCGGTCGCAGCCGTGGACCGTGCGCTGTCGTTGCTCGAAGCCTTCCGCATGGGAGATGAGCCGCTGTCGCTTGCCGAACTGGCGCGACGCTCGACTTTGAGCAAGAGCACGATCCTGCGGCTCGCAGCGACGCTGGAGAAGCACGGCTACCTTCAAAAGCGCGACGACGGCACATTTGCAATCGGGCCCAAGCCCCTGCAGCTCGGTGCGATCTTCCAGTCCATGCTTTCTCCGGCGGATGTCGTGCAGCCGCTGTTGCGCGAACTTGCGTCGACCACGGGCGAAAGCGCTTCGTTCATGGTGCGGCAGGGCGATTTTCGCGTCTGCCTCTACCGTGTCGATTCGCCCCGCATGGTGCGGGACAATCTGCGGCCGGGCAGCATTCTGCCCATGGACAAGGGTGCGGCGGGCCGCGTGATTCTCGCCTTCACGCAGCCGCATGAGTCGCGTTTTGTAGAAATCCGCCGAACCGTCGTTGATGTTTCCATCGCGGAGATCACGCCCGAGGTGGCGAGTGTCTGCGCACCGGTTTTCGATGCTCAGGGCGTGGCGGGCGCGCTGGCGCTCAGCGGGCCGGCCCATCGCTTCGATGCCGCGCGGATCGAGGCGATGACGCGCGACATTCTGGGAGCGGCGCAGCGCATGACGACAGGCCTGAGTGGAGACCCCGGCCTGTTCGCACGCGAGACGGCTTCAGGCGGCGTGCCTGCCGAATAGTGAGCCTGGCATGTCGCTGCGCGCGGAGTGGCCGAGCTGGCGCAGCGCGTCCCACACGACAACCTGATTGCTGGTCAGCACGGGCTTGCCGAGCTTTGCTTCCAGCCCGGCAATCTCGCCGATGCCCTGAATGTTCGCGCAGCTGAGGAAATAGGCATCCACATCGGGACGTGCTGCCTCGAGAACGCGATCGCGCCAGACACTCGAGGGCGTTGCGCAATAGGCATCGCTGTTCTTCAGGTCGTAGCCCTTCGCCGCGACAACTTGGTAGCCCGCATGTGACAGGAACTCGATTTCCTCGTCAGTCTTGTGGGAATCATAGGGGGTGACGAGCGCGATGCGTTTGGCGCCGCAAGCGTCGAGCGCCGCGCGCACGGCGGTCGAGGTAGTGGCAAAGCATGGCGCGCCCGCGGCCTTCAATGCGTCCAGAATCCGGGTCTCACCCTCTGGGCCATCCGACATGGACGTGACGGTGCAATGGAAAGTCACGACATCGCATTTGGCATCGACGAGGGCTGCTGCTGCTGTCTGGATCTGGCCCAGAATGTCGTTGAGCGGCTTCTTGTGCGGGCCAGTCATGCGCAACCGCGTGACGTGGGCGACGACGCCTTTCGGATAGAAGTGAACCATTTCCTCCTCGACCATGCGGTTCGAGGATGGGATGATGAGTCCGACGCGCTGGACCATGGCGATCCCTCCCTAGCAAACTTGTTCTTGGTTGATTGTGCCGGGAATGTAGTGCGAAGCGGCGCGCGCGTGCAAGCGCGATTGACCCTCGGGGGCGGCTGAGTCTAAAGTCTGACGACACCGGTTCAGGCCTGCGCGTCAGCGCGGCGTGACAAAAAACGCCGGGATAGGGAGGATTATATGACGGCCATTGCGCTCGATGGGCTGACCATCGTTGTGACGGGCGCAAGCCGCGGACTCGGACGTTCCATGGCGGGGGCGTTCGCCCGCGCTGGCGCGAATGTTGTTCTCGCATCGCCCGAAAGCGACATGCTGTCGCAAGCTGCAGCTGAGATCGCGCATGAAACCGGGCGCGACTGCACGCTCGCCATCGTCACCGATATCACGCAACGCGCCGATTGCGACCGACTGCACGCGCAGTCGCTGGAGCGCTTCGGGAAGATCGACGTACTCGTCAACAACGCGCGTCGGCCGCAGCGCGGACCTGGCTTGCCTGTCAACGGCAATTCGTTGCCGCTCTGGGAAACCGATCCCGACATCTGGCGCGAGGCCATCGAGATCAACGTCAATGGCACGTTCCTGATTTCGCATGTGCTGGTGCCGCAAATGATCGCGCGCGGCTTCGGGCGCATTCTCAACATCAGCACCAGCCTCGACACGATGCAGCGCCGGCACAATTCGCCCTATGGCGTCAGCAAGGCCGCGCTCGAGGCTGCGACGATGATCTGGGCGCAGGATCTCGAAGGCACGGGCGTCACCTGCAATTCCCTGCTGCCCGGCGGCATGGTCAAAACCGACGACGATCCCAACCGCCAGTCACCGCGCGGCCGCCTGCTGCCGGTCGACATCATGGATGCACCCGCGATCTGGCTTGCGTCGCATCTCTCCGAGGGCGTGAGCGGCCAACGCTTCGTTGCGACGGGATGGGATGCGAGCATGCCGTTCGCGCAGGCCGCCGACAAAGCCCGCGAGGCCCCTGTGCTTCGCGCACCAGTTTGAGGACGATAAATTGGCACAGCTGACGCTCGACACCGATTACGACCGCCGCTTCTTGCTCGACCCTTATCTCGAATGGACGAAGGGCGAAGGCATCCCGACATACGAGGATTTCGGCATCGATATCATCGCCGTCGAGACGACGCGCTGGGACCGTTTCGATGCGCGTGGCGCCTTCATCCATGCGAAGGGGCGCGGCGATTTCTGCGCGACCTTCGCGCTGGAGCTCGTGCCGGGCGGACGCACGTCGCCGCAGAAACATCTCTTCGAAGAAGTGGTCTACGTTCTCGAAGGTCACGGCTCGACCACGATCGAGGCTGCGGATGGACGCAAGCATTCATTCGAGTGGGGGCCGAAGAGTCTCTTCGCGCTGCCGCTGAACACACGATACCAGCATTTCAACGCCTCTGGCCGCGACCGTGCGCTGCTTGCCTCGACGCATGACATGCCCGTTGTGATGAACCTGTTCCACAATGCGGATTTCATCTTCGCCAATGATTACGTGTTTGCCGAGCGCATGGGGCCGGACAAACACTCGACAGGCGATGGTGATTTCACGAGCATCCGCCCCGGCAGCCATTTGTGGGAAACGAATTTCGTTCCCGATCTCACCAACTTCGAATTGAAGGCCTGGGAGGCGCGCGGCGCGGGATCTTCCAACATCGCCTTCGTGCTGGCGGACGGCACGATGCACACGCATATGTCGGAGATACCAGCCGGGCGCTACAAGAAGGGCCATCGTCACGGCGACGGCATGCACGTGTTTGCTGTGACAGGCACCGGCTATTCCTTGTTCTGGCACGAGGGCGAGCAGGAGTTCCGCAACGTGCCATGG
>JAQGKN010000425.1 GCA_028290085.1 Hyphomicrobiales bacterium | reverse complement strand
CGCCAGAGCAATTCGCACTGGTCGGGCGTGAGCGCCGTGCCAAGCGGCGCCACGACATGTGGAAACCCCGCCACCGTCATGGAGATCACGTCGACATAACCCTCGACCGCGATCACGCCGCCGCGCTCATGGGCCGCTTTGCGGGCATTGTGGTGATTGAACAGCACCGAGCCCTTGTGAAAGAGCGGCGTTTCCGGGGAGTTCAGATATTTGGCGCTGACCTCTTTATCCAGCGCGCGTCCGCCAAAGGCGATCACTCGGCCCGAGCGATCGCAAATCGGGAACATCACCCGGTCGCGGAAACGGTCGTAGGGCACGGCGATGTCGTCGCCATGCACGAGCAGCCCCGCCTCGATCATCGTCTCGACGCTGGCGCTCTTGCTGGCGAGAAAATCGCGCAGCGCATATTTCTCGTTGGGCGAGTAGCCGATGCGAAACTGCTTCTGCGTCGTGGCGCCAAGCCCGCGGTCGGCAAGATAGCCGCGCGCACGGGCACCCAACCGCCCCTGCAGCTGAGCCTCGAAGAAGTCGGCCGCCAGTTCCAGCACGTCCTGAAGCGAGGCACGCCGCTGTTCGCGTGCCCGGTTCTCAGGCGTCTCCGTCGGCAGCGCCAAACCAGCCTCGGCAGCCAGCCGCTGCACCGCCTCGGGGAAGCTCAGACCTTCCGTCTCGATGACAAAGTCGAAGACATTGCCGTTCTTGCCCGACGAGAAGTCGAACCAAGCCATCTTCTGGTCGTTCACGAAGAACGACGGCGACTTCTCCTGATTGAAGGGCGACAGCCCCTTCCACTCGCGACCCGACTTCTGCAATTTGACACGGCGGCGCACGACCTCCGAGACCGGAAGCCGGGCCTTGATTTCATCGAGAAATGACGGCGGAAAGCGCATGAGGGCCTGAAGCTCCTGTCCTCATACATAGAGGGACGGAGGGAATACGGAACATGCGGTGAACACGTTTTCCCTCGTTGTGCCCTATATCCACAGGCTCTGCCATCGGCAAAGCTGGAACTTCAACCGTTGAGGGCGGCCTTCACCTGCGCGCTCGCCTTGGCGAAATCCATCTGGCCCGTGTATTTCGCCTTCAGCACGGCGACCACCTTGCCCATGTCCTTCATGCTCGCGGCGCCCGTTTCGGCGATGGCCGCCAGAATCGCGGCATTGGCATCGGCTTCGCTCAGCTGCTGGGGCAGGAATTCCGTGATGATCGCGATTTCATCGCGCTCCTGCGAGGCGAGATCCTCGCGGCCGGCCTTCTCATAGATGCTGAGCGATTCCTGACGGCTCTTAACCATCTTCTGCAAAAGCGAGAGAATTTCGTCGTCCGACACCGTCTTCCCGGCCCCGCGCGCCTCGATGTCGCGGTCCTTGAGGGCCGCTTGAATCAACCGCACCGTGGCGAGGCGGCGCTTGTCGCCGGCCTTCATGGACTCTTTCATCATGACCGTAAAACGCTCGCGCATAGTTCCGTCTCCTCGGGCTCGCCACGCGCTGCGCGACGGCAAAATTTCTAACTGACTGATACTAATGAGTCTTCCAAGAAACCAGCGGGGTTGACGATCAACGCCCGCTCGCCTAGCTTCCGCGCGAACCCAAGCGCCTGAATTCCGACTGGCGCGCCAACCCTGACTCTCGAATTTGAGCCGCTCGGCCGCGCCCGTGAAGTCACGTGACGCGCCCGCACGCGCGAAACACGGTGTAGAGCCATGACCACCTCCGTTCAAGACAAAGCCGCATCCGATGCCTGGACGACGCCGGTACAAACCGCCCTTCTGGTGCTTGCCGATGGCACGGTGATCGAAGGCTTCGGTCTCGGTGCAACCGGCCAGTCGGTCGGCGAGGTCTGCTTCAACACGGCCATCACCGGCTATGAGGAAATCCTGACCGATCCGTCCTATTCGGGGCAGATCATTACCTTCACTTTCCCCCATATCGGGAATGTCGGCACCAACGACGAAGACGTCGAGACGGTGAACATGGCAGCCGCGACCGGCGTTCGGGGCGTCATCGTCCACGCCCCGATCACGGACCCCGCCAACCACCGCGCCACGCGCCACTTCGACCTCTGGCTGAAGTCACGCGGCATCGTGGGCATGTGCGGCCTCGACACGCGCGCCCTCACCGCGCTGATCCGCGAAAAGGGCATGCCCAACGCCGTGATCGCCCATTCGCCCGACGGCAAGTTCGATGTCGAGGCGCTGAAGAAGCAGGCCGCAGCATGGCCGGGCATCGACGGCATGGACTTGGTCCCCGGCGTCACCACCGCGCAGCGCTACGATTGGGACGAGACCACCTGGAAACTCGGCGAAGGCCATGGCCATCTCGAGAACCCGAGATACAAGGTCGTGGCCATCGACTACGGCGTGAAGCGCAACATCCTGCGCCTGCTCGCCGATGCCGGTTGTCAAGTCACTGTCGTGCCTGCCACCACCAGCGCCGCGGACATTCTGGCGTTGAAGCCCAACGGCGTGTTCCTGTCCAACGGCCCCGGCGATCCCGCTGAAACCGGCAAATATGCCGTGCCGGTCATCCGCGCGCTGCTCGATGAGAAAGTGCCGACCTTTGGCATCTGCCTCGGTCACCAGATGCTGGCGCTCGCCGTCGGCGGCAAGACGCAGAAAATGCATCAGGGCCACCATGGCGCCAATCATCCGGTGATGGATTTCACGACCGACAAGGTCGAGATCGTCTCGATGAACCACGGCTTTGCGGTCGATCCCAAAAGCCTGCCCGCCAACGCGGTCGAGACGCATCGCTCGCTGTTCGACGGCTCGAACTGCGGCATAGCCCTGACCGACCGCCCTGCCTTCTCGGTGCAGCACCACCCCGAGGCTTCCCCCGGTCCACGTGACAGCCACTACCTCTTCCAGCGTTTCGTGGAGATGATGGACGGCAAGAAGCCCGAGGGTCCCCGCGCCAAGGTCTGAAGTCGACAGTTGACGCAAGGGAGGATGGGCTGTGCCATAGTCATGCACGAGTCGACCTTCCTTGCGGAGATCCCATGAACTGGCGCGAATTCTGGAACGGCACGCACGCGATCTACGTCAACGATCGTCATCGCGCGCTACACTACGACAAGATCGCCAAGGACATAGCGGCCCTTATCCCCTCGCCCGATGCCTGCGTGCTGGATTACGGATGCGGCGAGGCGGGCTCTGCCGATCTCGTCGCGCGGCGCTGCGGCATGCTTTTCCTCTACGATGCGGCCCCCAACGTGCAGGAACGCCTGCGCCTGCGCTTTGGCCGCGACGAAAAGATCGTGGTGCTCTCCACAGAATCGCTCGAGGCCATGACGGATCATTCG
>JAQGKN010000418.1 GCA_028290085.1 Hyphomicrobiales bacterium | reverse complement strand
TGCGTCGGCGCCACGCGCGATGAAATCGATGAGGTCGTGCGCGCCTATGCCGAGGCCGGCGTTCGCCACATTGTCGCGCTGCGCGGCGATCCGGCGGAGGGTCTGGGCTCCGTCTATAGCGCGCATCCGGGCGGATACGAGACTTCCACCGCGCTCGTGGCGGGCATTCGCGCCATCGGCGATTTTGAAGTGACGGTGTCCGCCTATCCGGAAAAGCATCCCGAGAGCCGCGATTTTGACCAGGACATCGATGTGCTCGCCGCCAAGGTCGATGCGGGCGCGACGCGCGCCATCACGCAGTTCTTTTTCGAGAATGAAAACTACCTGCGCTACTTGAATCGCGTGCGCCAGCGGGGCATCAACATTCCGATCCTGCCCGGCATCGTGCCCGTGCAGAATTTCAAGCAGACCGCTAATTTTGCACGCCGCACCGGCGCTTCCGTGCCGCAATGGCTCGCCGATCGTTTCGAGGGGCTGGAGGACGATCCGGCAACGAGACGCCTGATCGCCGCCGCAGTCGCTGCCGAACAGGTGCTCGACCTCGTCGATCAAGGCATCGAAGATTTTCACTTCTACACCATGAACCGCGCGGATCTCGTCTATGCGATCTGCCACCTGCTCGGCCTGCGCGCGCAGCCCGAAGCGAAAGCTGCCTGATATGAACACGACACGCCCGCGCGCCGATGGCGCAGAGATCCGCCGGGAACTGACCCGTATCGCCAAAGAGCGCATCCTCGTGCTCGACGGCGCGATGGGCACGATGATCCAGGATCGCCGCTTCGACGAAGCCGCCTTTCGCGGTGAACGTTTCGCCGACTGGCCGAGCGATTTACGCGGCAACAACGACCTGCTGATCCTCACGCAGCCCGATGCGATCCGCGACATTCACCTAGCCTATTTCCTCGCGGGCGCCGATATCTGCGAGACCAACACCTTCTCGTCCACCACCATCGCGCAGGCAGATTACGGCCTCGAACGCTATGCCGCAGAACTCAATCACGAAGGCGCGCGCCTCGCACGAGAAGCCGCTGATCTCGCGCAAACGAAGGACGGCCGCCGCCGCTTTGTCGCAGGCGCGCTTGGCCCGACGAACCGCACCGCCTCGATCTCTCCGGATGTGAACGACCCCGGCCACCGGGCAGTCACGTTCGACGAATTGCGCACGGCCTATGCCGAGGCGGCGCAAGGCCTCATCGAGGGCGGCGCCGACCTGTTGCTGATCGAGACGATCTTCGACACGCTCAATGCCAAGGCCTCGCTGGCCGGCATCGAGGACGCCTTGGCTGCGACAGGCAGCACGCTGCCGATCATGATCTCCGGCACCATCACCGACCTCTCGGGCCGTACGCTCTCGGGTCAGACCGCCGCCGCCTTCTGGATTTCGCTGCGCCACGCAAAGCCCTTCGCCATCGGGCTCAACTGCGCGCTGGGAGCCCGCGAAATGCGCCAGCATGTCGCCGAGCTTTCACGTCTCGCCGACACCTTCGTCATGGCCTACCCCAATGCGGGCCTGCCCAATGAATTCGGCCTTTACGACGAGAGCCCCGAATATATGGCCGCGCTCGTCGGCGAATTCGCAGATGCGGGTCTCGTCAATATCATCGGCGGCTGCTGCGGCACCACGCCCCACCACATTCACGCACTCGCCAAGCGCGTCGCAGGCGTCGCGCCGCGCGTACCTGCCGTCGTCGAGCCGCTGCTGCGCCTCTCGGGTCTCGAGCCCTTCACGCTCACCTCCGACATCCGCTTCGTCAACATCGGCGAGCGCACCAACGTCACGGGCTCCGCGCGCTTCCGCAAGCTCATCAAGAACGGCGAATTCGCAGCCGCTCTCGATGTCGCACGAGATCAGGTCGCCAATGGCGCGCAGATCATCGACATCAACATGGACGAAGGCCTGCTCGACTCCGAGAAGGCGATGGTCGACTTCCTCAATCTGATCGCCGCCGAGCCCGACATTGCGCGCGTTCCGATCATGGTGGATTCATCCAAGTTCCAGATCATCGAATCCGGCCTGAAGTGCATTCAGGGCAAGGCCGTGGTAAATTCGATTTCGCTGAAGGAAGGCGAGGCCAAATTCATTGCGGACGCAAACGTTGTGCGCCTCTATGGCGCCGCCGTCGTCGTCATGGCCTTCGACGAGCAGGGCCAGGCCGACACGCGAGAGCGCAAGGTTTCCATCTGCGCGCGCGCCTACAAGATCCTCACCGAGCAGGTCGGCTTTCCGCCCGAAGACATCATCTTCGATCCGAATGTCTTCGCGGTCGCGACCGGCATCGAGGAGCATGACAATTACGGCGTCGATTTCATTGAGGCCACGCGCGAGATACGCGCTACCCTTCCCCATGTCCACATCTCGGGCGGCGTGTCGAACCTGTCGTTCTCGTTCCGCGGCAACGAACCCGTGCGCGAGGCCATGCATTCGGTGTTCCTCTACCATGCCATTCAGGCGGGCATGGACATGGGCATCGTCAATGCAGGACAGCTCTCGGTCTACGAGAAGATCGACCCGGAATTGCGCGAAGCCTGCGAGGACGTGGTTCTCAACCGTCGTCGGGACGGCACCGAGCGCCTGCTGACCATCGCCGAGAAGTACAAGGGCCAGGGCGGCGAAATCAAACTCAAGGATCTCGCGTGGCGCGACCAGCCGGTCGAGAAGCGGCTGGAACACGCGCT
>JAQGKN010000402.1 GCA_028290085.1 Hyphomicrobiales bacterium | reverse complement strand
TCGCGCCTGCTGCCTGCTATCCGCTCTATCCGGTTGTCGCGCGTCTCGGCACCCTGCCCGACGATGGGCGCCTCTACGACCTGCAATCCTATTGCTTCCGTCACGAGCCTTCGACGGACCCGGCGCGCATGCAAATGTTCCGGATGCGCGAATATGTCCGCATCGGCACGCCGGAACAGGTGACGGAATTCCGCCAGACCTGGCTCGAGCGCGGGCCCAAGCTGATCGCCTGCCTCGGCCTGCCCGCCGAACTCGACGTCGCCAACGATCCGTTCTTTGGTCGTGCCGGACGTATGCTCGCCAACAACCAGCGTGACCAGAAGCTGAAATTCGAGCTGCTGATCCCCATCGAAAGTGTGGAAAAGCCCACGGCTTGCCTGAGCTTCAACTACCATCAGGATCACTTTGGTTCGCTATGGGGTATCACGCGCGCCGATGGCAGCACCGCCCACACGGCCTGCGTGGGGTTTGGCATGGAGCGTGTTGCGCTGGCCCTGTTCAAGCATCACGGGCTCGACCCGAAGGCTTGGCCCGCCAGCGTGCGCGAAGCCCTTTGGGGTTGAGCGAAATGCACGCTGTCTATCCGCGACTGGACCCGGAGCGTTATGTCGCGCATGCGCTGCATGATTCCGCACGGGACTGGCCGGAAACCAATTGTTATGTCGATCTCTGGATCGAGATTCTGAATGCCGCCGGGCACGTTCCGGAGGCCGCGCTCGGCTTTACTGTCGAGCAGGATTTTGAAGGCGACCACTTCACCTTCTTCAAATTTCCGCCCGAGGATCTCGCCGCGCTCTACGGTCTGCATGTGCGCGAACTCGCGCTGTACGACAAGCTCGAACACCATCTGACGCAGCAGGCCGCGCGCGGTCATCTGACGCTCGTCGAGGTCGATGCGTTCCATCTGCCCGATACACGCTGCGTGTCCTACGGACTGGAACATTCGAAGACGACAATCGCCATCAACGCCATCGATCCGGCAGCGCGGCGCCTGCATTATTTTCATAATGCAGGCTTCTTCGCGCTGGAGGGGGGCGACTATTCCGCAATCATGTCGAGCGATGCGAACGGTCTTCTTCCCTATACGGAATTTGTGAAGGCGCGCGGCGGAGCCCTCGAAGCGGATGCGCTGGCGCGGCGTGCCTGCGCGCTTCTTGAAGAGCATCTGCGCTTTGCGCCGCGTACCAATCCGGTGCGGCGCTTCGCGGCTGTGATCGAAGCACAGGCGGCACTCGTGAGCGCACGCGAGCCGGCCTTTTTCCACAAATACGCTTTCAACACTCTGCGGCAGCTCGGCGCGAATTTCGAGCTGCTGGGCACTCATCTCGACTGGCTGAGCGCGCAGGGGGAGGTCGGCTTCGAAGAGGCGCTGCAAGGCTGCCGCACGATCTCTTCGTCTGCCAAATCATTCCAATTCCAGCTCGCGCGTGCGACTGCGCGCAACCGCATTGCCGGACTCGCGCAGATGCTGGACAGCTTGGCCGATGCATATGACGCCGTGCTGGCAGGCCTGCGCGCGCGCGTGGTGAGCTGAGCGCCTATGACTGTACTGCCGCTCACGCAGTGGAGACTCGTTCGCACGCCGCCCGGCGCCGCCGCGACACCTGACCAGCTATCACGCGATCTCCCGTCCATTCCCGCGCAGGCGCCAGGAACTGTTGCCAGCGCTTTGCTTGCGCAAAATGCTTTCGATCCGGCTCTGCCAGAGAACCTCGACGGCGACGACTTCTGGTATCGCGCCACGGTCGATGCTCATGGACCGCACCGCCTTGTGTGCGAGGGACTCGCGACCATTGCCGAGATCTTCCTTGATGAGCGGCTTGTCGCAACGTCGCAAAGTATGTTCGTGCCTCTCGAGGCTATGCTGGACCTTCGCGGGCATCACGATCTGCACATCTGCTTTCGCGCGCTGGGTCCGCTGCTGGAGGCCAAGGGCCCCCGCGCGAAATGGCGGCCACGCATGGTCAGCCCACAAACCTTGCGGCTCTGGCGCACGACGTTTCTCGGCCGCATGCCGGGGTGGTGTCCGCCCGTCCACGCCGTAGGCCCTTTCCGCGCGATTGAATTGCATCCTGCCGATGAGCCTTTCCGCCTCATCTCCTGCAGGACGAATTACGCAGACGACTGCGGGCAGCTGAGCGTGATCGTTGAGAGCCAGGGCCGCGAGGTGCGTCTGGCTTGCGATGGCCGCGAGATCGCTCTTCAACAAGACAGCGATCGATACACCGGCACGCTCGACCTTCCTGGCATCGCGCCGTGGTGGCCGCACACGCATGGCGACCCGCGCCTGCATGAAGTTTCCCTGAACATAGATGGCGTGGCGTTCTCTCTGGGCCGCACGGGCTTTCGCAAGATCGAGATCGACCGTGGCGCCGATGGTGGCGGCTTTGGTTTGCGCGTCAACGACGTGGCGGTTTTCTGCCGGGGTGCGTGCTGGACCAGCGCCGACATTGTCTCGCTCGGGGGGACGCGCGCGCAATACGAGCCGCTTCTGACCCATGCGCGCGACGCGCATATGAACATGATCCGCGTTGGCGGAACCATGCTCTACGAGACGAATGCGTTCCACGAACTCTGCGACGAGCTGGGCATTCTCGTCTGGCAAGACTTCATGCTCGCAAACTTCGATTATCCCGCAGCCGATTCCGACTGGTGCGAGCTGCTTCGCGCGGAGGCCGACGCGTTTCTCTGGCGCACGCAGATGTCCCCATCCCTGGCGGTCCTTTGCGGCGGCAGCGAAGTCTTCCAGCAGGCGGCGATGATGGGCGTCGCGGCGGCAAAATGGTCCAGCCCCGTGTTCGACGAGCTGCTGGCGAGTGCGGTCTCACGGTGCCGGGCCGATGTGCCCTACGTTCCCAACACGCCCTTTGGAGGTGCCCCGCCCTTTGAGCCGCGCACGGGCGTGACGCATTACTATGGTGTCAGCGCCTACATGCGTCCTCTTTCGGACGCGCGGGATGCGCAGGTGCGTTTTGCCGCCGAATGTCTCGGCTTTGCGCATGTGCCAGAAAACGACGTGGAGCTTGAAGACGGGCGCGGCGCTGTCGTGCAGCCCTGCTGGGGCGAGCGCGTGCCGGGCGATGTCGGCGCGGTCTGGTTCTTCGAGCAGGTCCGCAACCACTATCTTCAAGCGCTCTATGGCGTCGACCCCGACCAGCTGCGGCTGGACGATCCCACGCGCTATCTCGATCTCTCGCGTGCCACGACGGTAGAGATCGTGGAGAATGTCTTCAACTCCTGGCGGCGGCACGGCTCGCAGACGCGGGGCGGCCTCGTCTGGTTCCTGCGGGATGTGACACCGGGTGCAGGCTGGGGCGTTCTCGACTTTTCCGGCGCGCCGAAGCCGGTTTGGCATGGATTGGCTCGTGCCTACCGCCCCCTTCAAGTTCTCCTCTGCGACGAAGGCCTGAACGGCCTTGATGTGCATGTTGTCAATGACGGTGCCGAAACGCGGCCTGTCGAGATCACGCTGACCTGCCTGCGCGATGGTGCTCTTCCTGTCATGCAAGCGACACGGCGCCTCGAACTCGCACCGCATTCGACGTCGGCTTTGCCGGCCACAGACCTCTGGGGAGCGTTCTTCGATACGGCGTATGCCTATCGTTTCGGGCCGCCCTCGCATGATGTCACTTGCGCTGTCATGCGCGATGCGCGCAACGGAGACATCCTCTCGGAGGCGTTTCACTTCCCGCTTGGACGCGGGCATGCTCAGGCGGACCTTGGTCTCGCCGCTGAACTGGTGCAAGACGATCACGGCTGGTCGCTACACGTCTCGACGCGAGTTTTCGCGCAGTCTGTCCATGTGAACGACGCAAACTACCGGGCGCTCGATCACTGGCGCCATCTGGCACCGGGCGCGCCGCGCATTATCCGCCTCATTCCTCGCGAAGGTGCATGCGAGACGCCACAGGGCAAGGTTTCTGCCGTGAACGGGCTCGATGTCGCGTTCTACGGAGCGCGTCCATGAGGCCGCTCGTCTTCGCCGATTGCTTCGGCTGGATCCACGATGCACCCGGCGATTGCGGCGTGGTGCTCTGTGGCGCACAAGGCTTTGAGCAATTCTCGGCACATGCCGGCTGGCGCGAGCTAGCGGACAGAATAGCGGCGCAGGGCTTTCCGGTACTCCGCTTCGATTACCACGGCAGCGGCGACAGCCTTGGGACGGATGAAGATCCCGACCGCGTTGCGACATGGCAGGCCAATATCGCCGATGCGGTGGCCACGCTTCGGGACGAGACCGGGGTTACACGCATTGTGCTCATCGGGCTTCGGCTCGGCGCGCTTCTCGCTTTGGATTATGCGGCCAAGGCCGGCGACGTGGAAGGTCTCGTTCTCCTCGCACCGCCGCGCGACGGACGCGCCTACATCCGCGAGCTCTCCGCCTTCGCGCGCATGTCCGAGCACAAGCCGGGTACCCCCGACGCGATCAACGTGATGGGCTTTGAGCTGACGCCCCAGACTGTCGCGGAGTTGAAAGCGTTCCGGGCAGCAGCTCCGCTCGCGCGGCGCGTGCTCATCCTCACGCCCTCACCGCGAACGGCAAGCTCCGAGAGAGCGGCACAGGCCGGCGTCGATGTCAGTGATGGTCCATTCGAGGGCTACACGGAGTTTTTGTCCAACCCCACCATAGGAGAAACGCCGGAGGACGCCTTCGCCCGGGTGGTTGCATGGCTCGGCACATGCCCAACCCGTGCTGGTCTTCCCGATCTGGTTGAGACCGCATCTGTCGGCCTTGCAACAGCCAGCTTCGTCGAAGAGCCTGTTATGTTCGGGCCGGACGCGCACCTGTTCGGCATGTTGTGCCAGCCATCCGATGGCCCTTCCGGCTCGGCGTTCCTGCTTGTTAATGCCGGCGGTAATCCGCACACGGGCTGGGCGCGTTCGAGCGTTCGACTTGCAAGGCGGCTGGCGGCGCACGGCATTGCTTCTTTCCGCATAGACGTGGCTGGACTCGGCGACAGCCCCGCGCAGCCGGGCCGCCCCGCCATCGTGCCTTATTCGGCGGACAATCCAATGGACGTCCAGGCTGCGATAGATGTGCTGCACGCGCGCGGCGTGAGGCAGATTACTGTGCTCGGTGCATGCAGTGGCGCTCATCTCGCGCTGCAGTCCACCCTTCGTGATCGACGCGTAAGCGCGGTCGTTCTGGTCAATCTTTTGTGTTTTCACTGGAACGAAAAAGACGACCTGAAGGCCGCTCTCCGCACATCAGGCCGCTCCACGGGCGCTTACGCTGCGCGGATCTGGACGCTGGACAGTTGGAAACGCCTTTTCGCAGGCCAGCTTAATTGGAGCCGTATAACAGGCACGTTCGTGCACCGGGTCCGGCGCGTGCTCGCGGTCCGAGCGGAGCTGCTGAACCCGAAAAGTCAAACAAGACAGATACGTAGGTGGTTCAGCGAACTCGTGACACGTCGCGCGAGTGTGGTCTTCGTGTTCACCGAGGGCGATCAGAGCATCGACGTGTTCGGTTTGCACATGGGTGAAAAGCGGCTACGCCAGAACCCGGATGCACATATTGTGCATATTCCGGGCACCGATCACGACCTGACCGATCGACGTGCTCAGGAAACCCTGGCGACGATGCTGCTCGCGCTTCCGGCGCCGCGTGCGATCAACTGACCCCGACCTGAGGCTTTTCGCAGCTCGTGGTTCCAGATAGCGTCTGCACACGCGGTCGATAGGAATCGCAAGGGGGTGCAGATGTCGCGGAGTTCGTCTCAGTCGTTCGTCCTGGAATTTGTCGTCTTCGGTTTCGTCGCCGGATTTCTGGCGGTTCCGATTTTCCACCAGCTCGCGCAGCTCGGCCTTTATTATGCCGTTCCCGGCCGAAACTTCCCCTGGAACCTGCGCCCCAATGCGCTCGGGGTGCCGGCTCTCGTCAATCTCTCCTTCTGGGGCGGTGTATGGGGCATTGTGTTTGCGCTGGTGCAGACCAAATTCCCGCGCGGCTTGATTTATTTCCTGCTGGCGCTGGTCTTCGGTGCGGTGCTGCCGACCGCGTTCGGCTGGTACGTACTGGCCCCGATGCGCGGGCAGGCGGTGCCCGCATTTTCGATTTTTGGGCCTATCATCAATGGCACATGGGGTCTAGGCACCGGCATTATCTATGCCCTGTTGACCCGTCGCCGCTGAAGCGCACAACAAAAAAACGCGCCGCTGGTGAGCGGCGCGTTTGCGTTCTGGCCCATGGGGCCCGAGTCGTCAGAAGCAACGACGGACCAGACGGCCCCAGCGATTGACGAAGGTGCGGCAGCGCCGATAGATCGGGCGCGGACGATAATAGGCACGCGGGCGATAGTAGCGGCGGCGGTAGTAATACTGCGCCTCGATAGCGCCTTCGGCCGGAAGATCGGCTTCAGAGCCGGACACCAGTGTCCCCGGCGACCCTGCAGCGTCCATGGCCTTGAGTTCATCAAGGAGCGGCAGAGCCTGAGCCTTGGATGTAAAGGCAGTAGCCGCAACGGCTGTCCCCGCCACGCCAAGCAAAGATTGAATGAAGATGCGTCTATCCATGGGCGGGGACCTCCTGTTGAAATTTATTCGCTGCGTCTGATCTACAGCTTCTGTCCTACCGGGACGTTTCGCAAAATCGACAAATGGCCGAGTTAGTTCCCACTCTATGCTCGACCGACTTGTCTTTTGGCGTCATGACAAGGACAAGGCTAACACATAATTCGAAAAGGGAAATGCGGATGCCAAGCCTGAATGACGCCTATTCCACATATCCGGCAATGGCGACCATCATGGGTGATACAGCGCTCCTGCGCCACATGGCGCGGTTCGAAGGCGCGTTGGCTCATGCACAGGCAGAAGCCGGCCTCGTTCCCGCCGAGGCCGCGACCGTTATCGCCGAAATCGCGGCCTCGCTCCCCTTCGACGAACCGAGCTTGTTCGCAGATGCGGTAAAGGCCGGCACGCTCGCCATTCCCTTCGTCAAGTCTCTGACCGCGGCGGTGCGCACGCATACGCCCTCGGCCGCGCCGTTCATGCATTTTGGTGCCACAAGCCAAGACGTGATCGACAGCGCGCTTGTTCTGCAACTGGGCGAAGCGCTTGTGCTCATCGATGCAGATCTGACCCGGCTCGCCGGTGCCGCGGCGGGCCTTGCGCGTTTGCACCGCAACAGCGCCATGCTCGGACGCACGCTCCTGCAGCCCGCGACCCCTACCACCTTTGGGTTGAAGGCAGCGCAGTGGCTGTCCGCAGCCATGCAAAGCCGTACCCGTGTGCGCGCTATCGCCCGCGAGGCGCTGGTCGCGCAGTTCGGCGGGGCAGCCGGGACACTCGGCTCGCTTGGCGCTCATGGCGCTGCCACCGCCGCGATCCTGCAGCGGCGGCTTGCTGACGCCAACGCCTATCCGCCCGCACGCGACGCGACCGTTCATGGCACGCCCATACCGTGGCACACGCGGCGCGGCGCGTTGATTTCGCTGGCGAGCGAACTGGCAATTGCGACCGGAATCGCCGGCAAGATCGCGCGTGATATTTCGTTGATGATGCAATATGAAGTCGCGGAAACCTTCGAGCCCTCGGAGGCCGGCCGCGGCGGCTCGTCGGCCATGCCGCACAAGCGCAATCCTGTGCGCTG
This sequence comes from Hyphomicrobiales bacterium, assembly GCA_028290085.1. Classification (GTDB taxonomy): domain Bacteria; phylum Pseudomonadota; class Alphaproteobacteria; order Rhizobiales; family Beijerinckiaceae; genus Terripilifer. The sequence goes on along the minus strand of JAQGKN010000402.1, from coordinate 885 downwards.
CATGTTGACGGTGTCAGCCGCATTGCGCACGCCGGGTCTCGTCGCCACTCTGTTGACCGGCATGGTGCAGGAACACGAACGTGCCCTCGGAGGCTGGCAGGCCGAATGGGGCGCGCTCCCCGAACTGGTGAAACTCACCGCCGGCGCCCTGGCCAATATGGCCGACACGCTCGACGGTTTGCAGGTAGACGTCGCGCGGATGCGCGCCAATTTCGAGGCGCTCAAGGGCCTGCCCATGACCGAGATGCTCTCGCTGGCCCTTGCCCCCGGGCTCGGCCGCGCCGAAGCCTTCGCGTTGGTGGAGGCTGCCGCCAAGGAGGTCGCGGCGAGCGGGCGAAGCCTCGGCGAAATCGTCAAGGCGAACACCTCGGCCACAGCGCATCTGTCACCCGCGCAGATCGACGCGATCCTGGATCCACTCAGCGCACTGGGGGCGACGCAGGCATTTATCGACACCGCTCTGGACGGCTGGGCGAAGCTGGAGGCTTGAGGCCTGCTTACTTGCGCCCCTTGGCACCATAATCAGCGAAGCGCTCCGTCAGACGGGCGATCTCGTCGTCGGGAAGGATGACCGGCTGGCCAATGGCGCAGCTGAGATAAAAATTGCGGGCCAGCGTCTCTAGTTCAACGGCCCGCCACATGGCCTCGTCGAGATTGGTGCCGGTCGCGATCATGCCGTGGCTTCCCAGCAGCACGCCGTGCTTTTCGCCAAGGCCGTCGACTGCGAGCTCCGACAATTCGGGCGTGCCATAGGGCGCGTAATCCGTGCAAGCGATCTGCGGCCCGCCGAAGGCCGCGATCATGTAATGGGCGGCCGGTATGTTCAGGCGCAGCATCGACAGCACGCTCGCGTAGGTCGCGTGACAATGCACGACGGCGCAGACA
>JAQGKN010000391.1 GCA_028290085.1 Hyphomicrobiales bacterium | reverse complement strand
CCTCTTCATCGCCTCCGAAGTGATGTTCTTCGTGGCCTGGTTCTGGGCCTTCTTCGACGTGAGCCTGTTCCCGGCCGACACGCACCAGTACGCGCGCACCGAGTTCCTGAACGGCACCTGGCCCCCGAAGGGCACGGAAGTGTTCGATCCCTGGCACCTGCCGTTGTTCAACACGCTGATCCTGCTCACCTCGGGCACGACCGTCACCTGGGCTCATCACGCGCTGCTGCATGGTGACCGCGACGGCGTGAAGAAGGGCCTGCTGCTGACGGTTCTGCTCGGCGCGCTCTTCTCCTGCGTGCAGGTTTACGAGTACAGCCACGCTGAATTCGGCTTCAAGGGCTCGATTTACGGCGCGACCTTCTTCATGGCGACCGGCTTCCACGGTTTCCATGTGCTGATCGGCACGATCTTCCTGCTGGTCTGCCTGCTGCGCACCATGGCCGGTCACTTCACCTCCAAGCACCACCTCGGCTTTGAATTCGCCGCCTGGTACTGGCACTTCGTGGACGTGGTCTGGCTGTTCCTCTTCGCCGCCATCTACGTCTGGGGTGGCAGCGGCGGCGTGGTCGCCGGCGGGCACTGAGTTCGCGACACGAGATTCAGGGGCGGCTTCGTGCCGCCCCTTTGCATTTGAGGGGCACGCGAAAGATATGGCCATGGCCGATCACGATCTTTACCCGCCGCAGTCGCCCTACCACACCGGCTTCGCCGGGCTCTGCCCGCGCTGCGGCCAGGGACATCTGTTCACCGGCTTCATCAACGTCGCGCCCAAATGCGATGTTTGCGGCCTCGACCTCGCCTTCGCAGATGCGGGCGACGGCCCCGCCGTTTTCGTGACGCTGTTCACCGGCTTTCTGGTGCTCGGCGCGGCGTTGTGGACGGAAATCGTTTACGAGCCGCCCATCTGGGTTCATCTGATCATCTTCCTGCCCATGGTGCTGATCGTGTGCGTGGGCATGTTGCGGCCGCTGAAGGGCCTGCTGGTCGCGCTGCAATATCGCAACAAGGCCGAGCAGGGACGGCTTGAGACGTGAGCATTCCGGAGGTCCGCATGACAATGGAGGCGCGCGGCTGGCGCGGTCTCGCAATCGCGTCCGCGTTCGCGCTGGCGGGTTTCGCGCTCCTCGTGTCGCTCGGTGTCTGGCAGTTGCAGCGCCTCGCCTGGAAAGAGGATCTGATCGCCAAGATCGATGCGCGCGCCCACGGCGCCCCGGTCCCCCTCCCCTCCCCCGCGCAATGGCCTTCCCTGAAGCCGGACGATTATGAATATCGCCACGTCACTGTGAGCGGGCAATTCGAGCACGACAAGGAGGCGCTGGTTTTTCGTGCCTCCGGGCCCGGCGACGGCCTGTCGAAGCCCGGCTACCTCGTGATGACGCCGCTGCGGCTCGACGATGGATCGCATGTGCTGATCGGACGTGGCTTCGTGCCAGAAGACTCGCGCGACCCCGCGACACGCGCCGCCGGGCAAATCACGGGCGCGGTCACCGTGACGGGGCTCATGCGCGCGCCTGAGCCGCGCAACGCCTTCACGCCTGCCGACGACCCGGCGAAGAACGAATGGTTCACACGCGATCCCGCTGCCATCGCCGCCCATTTTTCGCTGGAGCGCACCGCGGCCTTCTCCGTTGACGCGGATGCGACGCCGGTGCCCGGCGGACTGCCGCGCGGCGGGGTCACGGTCGTCACCATACCGAACGACCATCTTTCCTACGCGTTCACCTGGTTCGGGCTCGCGGCCACGCTCGTGGCCATCTTCGGCCTCGTCGTCTTCAGGCGGGTCCGCGCTCCTTGAGCAAACGCTGCCCGCCGCGTGATTTTGTGCTAGATGGCATCTAACGGGGCAACCCGACACCTCTCCGCCGAGCCAGTACAGGACCCGACGTGAACTACATTTCAACCCGTGGCGAAGCTCCCGTTCTCTCCTTCACCGAGGCCCTTCTCGCGGGGCTGGCGCGCGACGGCGGGCTCTATGTGCCCCAATCCTTCCCGCAGCTGTCTGAAGCCGAGATCGCTGGCTTTTCCGGTGTGTCCTATGCGGAGGTCGCGGAATCCGTGATCTCGCCGTTCCTGGGCGCCGAGATCGACCCGCATCATTTCACGAAGATGGTGCATGAGGCCTATGGCACGTTCCGCCATTGCGCGGTGACGCCGCTGACGCAGATTGGCGACAATCTCTTCGTGCTCGAACTCTTCCATGGCCCGACGCTGGCGTTCAAGGACGTGGCGATGCAATTGCTGGCGCGCATGATGGACCACGTGCTGAAAGCACGCGGCCAGCGCGCGACTATTGTCGGCGCGACCTCGGGCGACACGGGCGCGGCCGCCATCGACGCGTTTCGCGGGCTCGAACAGGTCGACGTCTTCATCATGTATCCGCACGGCCGCGTCTCCGACGTGCAGCGCCGGCAGATGACGACCATCGCCGACGAGAACGTGCATACGATCGCGGTGGAAGGCACGTTCGACGATTGCCAGTCCATCCTGAAGGGCCTGTTCAATAACCACGCCTTCCGCGATTCCATCGGACTGTCGGGCGTAAATTCGATCAACTGGGCGCGCGTCGTCGCGCAGGTGGTTTATTATTTCACGAGCGCGGTCGTGCTCGGAGCGCCTCACCGGAAAATCTCCTATACGGTGCCGACCGGCAATTTCGGCGACATTCTCGCGGGCTTCATCGCCAAGCGCATGGGCCTGCCCATCGAGCGTCTCGTGATCGCGACCAACGAGAACGACATTCTCGCGCGCACGCTGGACGAAGGCGTCTATGAAGTGCGCGGCGTTCATGCGACGCAATCGCCGTCCATGGATATTCAGGTGTCCTCGAATTTCGAGCGGCTGCTGTTTGACGCCTGCGGGCACGATGCAGGGGCCGTGCGCGGCCTCATGTCGAGTCTCAGCCAATCGGGCCGCTTCGAAGTGCCGCCCGCAGCACTCACGAAGATCCGCGCCGAATTCGATGCCTATCGCACCGGCGAGACCGGAACTGCCAAGGAAATGGCGCGCGTCTACAGGGAATGCGGCATGCTGATCGATCCGCATACCGCGGTCGCCGTTCATGCCGCGCGCAAGGCGCTGGCGCATGACCCGTCAACACCGATGGTGGCGCTATCGACCGCGCATCCGGCGAAATTCGGCGAGGCTGTCGAGAAGGCGACCGGCGTGAAGGCTCCCCTCCCCGCGCATCTTGCGGGGCTGATGGACAAACCTGAAAAGTTCACGGTTCTCCCGAACGATCAGTCCGCCATTGAGGCATTTGTCCGCAAACACGCGCGGGCCGCGCGTTGAGCTTTATGCGGAAGGCGGGGCCGGTATGACCGTCGAAATCACCACGCTCCCTTCGGGCCTGCGAATCATCACTGACGCCATGCGCGATCTCGAAACCGCGTCGCTCGGCGTGTGGATCGGCGCGGGCTCGCGGCATGAGACCGAGAGCGAGCACGGGCTCTCGCATCTGCTCGAACATATGGCCTTCAAAGGCACGAAGCGCCGTTCGGCGCGTGCCATTGCCGAGGAAATCGAGACGGCGGGCGGCGATCTGAACGCGGCCACCAGCACTGAGAGCACCGCCTATTTCGCACGCGTGCTCGCGTCCGACACGGGGCTCGCGCTGGATATTCTCGCCGACATCCTCACCGACAGCGTGTTCGATCCGCAGGAGCTGGAGCGCGAGAAAAGCGTCATCCTGCAGGAGATCGGCGCGGTCGAGGACACGCCCGACGATCTCGTCTTCGACCTCTTCAACGCTGCCGCCTATCCAGGCCAGCCGATCGGCCGCACGATTCTGGGTACGCCGGAACGCGTGTCGAGCTTCAACCGCGATTCGATCCAGACCTATCTCGGCCGCCATTACGCGGCGCCCGTGTCGATCATCGCCGCCGCAGGTGCCGTCGATCATGCGCGCATCGTGGCCGAAGCTGGCGAGCGCTTCGGCGCGCTGGCACCCCGGCAAGCGGCTGAGCCCATTCCCGCGATCTATCGCGGCGGCGAGATCAAGTTGAAGCGCAAACTCGAACAGACGCATATCGTCGTTGGCTTCGAGGGTCGCTCGTTTCACGACGAGGAAGAATATGCGCTGCATGTGTTCTGCAACGCAGTCGGCGGAGGCATGTCTTCGCGGCTCTTCCAGACGGTGCGCGAAGAGCGCGGGCTCGCCTATTCAATCTATTCGTTTCACTGGCCCTACACGGACACGGGCGTGTTCGGCTTCTATGCAGCGACGGCGCCCGGAGATGTGCGCGACCTGATGCCTGTCGCGCTCGACTGTATCGCGGAGGCCGCCGTGAAGCTCGACACCGCCGAGATGGAACGCGCCAAGGCCCAGATGAAAGTCTCGCTGCTCACCGCGCTCGAATCGTCCAGCGCACGCGCCGAGCAGATCGCCCGCCAGCACATGGCTTACGGTCGCGTCTTGCCGCGCGACGAAATCATCAGCAGGATTGATGCACTGACGCTCGAGGAGGTGCGGCGCGCGGGCTTGAGGGCTCTCTCGAGCGCGCCCACCGTCTCGGCCATCGGAGATGTTTCCAAGGTGATGACGCAGGCACGAATCGCTGAGCGTCTCGCATAGGCTCGAGTTTCAATGGCGTTGTTTCGTCTCGGGGTGCCGGCTGAGCCGCTCCATGCCATACGCGGAGAAGGCGTCTACCTGCGCCCGCTCCAGGCGCGCGACTTCGCGGCGTGGGTGGCCCTGCGCGAGCGCAGCCGAACCTTCCTGGCGCCATGGGAGCCGACCTGGCCCGCCGACGACCTGACCAAGAGCGCCTTCCGCCGCCGCCTGCGCCGGCATGGCGACGAGATCG
>JAQGKN010000382.1 GCA_028290085.1 Hyphomicrobiales bacterium | reverse complement strand
CCGCGACCAAGGCGCCAGACTTCAGGCTCAAGGTTACTCCCGATCAGGAGCTCACCCTGAGCGATCTTCTCGGGAAGCCGATTGTCTTGGCGTTCTACCCCGCTGACTGGAGCCCGGTCTGCGGCGACCAGATGACCCTGTACAACCAGGTTCTGCCCGAGTTCCGCAAATTCGACGCTGAACTGTTCGGGATTTCCGTCGACGGCGTCTGGTGCCACCAGGCCTTTGCCCGTGAGCGCAACCTGCACTTTCCTCTTCTCGCCGACTTCCACCCGAAAGGCGCAGTCTCTCGGCTCTATGGCGCCTATCGCGAGCAGGACGGAGTGTGCGAACGCGCCCTGTTCGTCATTGATGCCGAAGGCTTGATTGCGTGGAGCTACTGCTCACCAATTGCCGTCAATCCCGGAGCCGACGGCATTATGGATGCCTTGGAAAGCCTGCCACAGAAGGGGATCGCACGATGACACAGTTGCGAGAGCCGGTCGGCCCAACTGACCACATCCGCGGTAGCCTCGGCGCCCCCGTGACGGTGGTCGAATACGGCGACTACCAATGTCCGCATTGCGCGATGGCCCACCCAGTCGTCGTCAGTCTCCGCCAGCAGCTGGGGCCTGCCTTGTGCTTTGTGTTCCGGCATTTCCCGCTGACCGAGGCAGAACCGGCGGCCGAAAGCGCCGAGTTCGCGGGCGATCATGGACGCTTCTGGGAAATGCATGACGGGCTTTTCGAGAACCAAGACAGGCTAGACCTCCTCCTGATGCTAGACTTGGCCAGAGCACTGCACCTGCCCAGCGCCGAACTCAAGGCGGCTGTCGCGACACAGAAGTATCGACCGACGATACAGTCCAACTTTATCGGAGGGGTTAGAAGCGGCGTGAATGGTACGCCAGCCTTCTTCATAAACGGCCTGCGTCACAACGGCTCTTACGAATACAACGATCTCTTGTCCTCGATCGAGGGCGCGCTTCCAACATAGAAATGCTGGTCGAAATCGTCGAAAGGTTGGCACTGCCGTCCGTGGAGATGCTGAAATTCGATAACACCCTGGCGACCCTGCGCCTACGGTTCCAGCATTGCGCACGCGATCCAGGTTGCAACGATCTTCGCCGGTTCGGCGGACTCCTCGCGCGTCGTCTGAACTCGTGAGCAACGGTCGGAGGTGATGCGTGTCTTCTTTTTGGTCCGACCATCTCGAACGCTACGGGGCCACGTTCGGCCAAACGCGGGCCTCGTGGCGTACGCTGACGTTCTATGAGAGATTTGAACAGGTCATTTCGCTCCTGCTCACGGTTCTGATCAGTCTCGTCGTCGTAGGGGCTGTGCTGAACCTCTCGTTCCGTATCGCTATTCTTCTCATATTCGGGCTCATCAATCCCGCTGAACAGGCGCTATTTCACGCTATTTTCGGGATGGTTCTTACGGTTCTCATCGCACTGGAACTAAATCATTCCATCTTGGGTGTCCTGGAGCGGAAGCAGAGCATCATTCAGGTCCGCACCGTTGTTCTCGTCTCGCTGCTCGCGCTGGTGCGCAAATTCATCATCCTGGACACAGGAAAAACAGAGCCGCTGACGATCATCGGCCTAGCGCTGGCCGTCGTCGCGCTCGGAACCGTGTACTGGCTCGTGCGCGATCAAGACCGAAAAGAGGCTGCAGGCACCGAAAAGCGATCCGATTATCTGCAAAGCGAGGACCAACCCTAGCCGGCGCATCGCGTAGACCCATTGCAAAATTCTCAACCGGCGGTTTCGCGCTATTCAATGCCTTAAGCGCGTTTGGCCGGCGCCCCGCTCAGAAAGGTGGCGAGGTGCGGTGCCGTCCGGCTCGCCCGCGAGCCCGCGACTTCCGTCGGCGTGCCTGCCGTCACGACCTTTCCGCCGTCCCCGCCCGCTCCCGGGCCCATATCGATGACCCAGTCGCTGCCGGCGACGACGTACATGTCGTGTTCGACCAAGACGACGGTGTTGCCGCCATCAACCAGGCGATCGAGCTGCGCGACCAGCTTTTCCACGTCGGAGGGATGAAGTCCGGTGGTCGGCTCATCGAGCACATAGAGCACGCCGCCGCGATTCGCCTGCTGCAATTCGGTCGCCAGCTTCACCCGCTGCGCCTCGCCGCCCGACAGCTCGGTGGCGGACTGGCCCAAGCGGATGTAGCCGAGACCGACTTCCCGGATCACGCCAAGCGATCTTCGCAAGGCCGGATCGTCCGCAAAAAACTCATGGGCCGCTTCGACCGTCATACCAAGGACATCGGCGATCGATCTGTCCCTGATTTTCACGTCGAGCGTCTTCACGTTGTAGCGGGAACCGTGACATGTGGGGCACGGCGCGTAGACGCTCGGCAGGAACAACAGTTCGACGCAGACGAAGCCCTCACCCTGGCACGTCGCGCAGCGGCCCTTGGCGACGTTGAAGGAAAAGCGGCCCGCATCGTAGCGCCGCGCGCGGGCCATCTTCGTCTCGGCGAAGAGCTTGCGCACATGGTCGAAAAGGCCCGTGTAGGTTGCGAGGTTCGAGCGCGGCGTCCGGCCGATCGGCTTCTGATCAACCACGACCAGACGCTTTACATCGTCCAGACCGCTCGCGATCTGCCCGCCGATCGTCTCGACGATCGTGCGCTCCAGCCCCTCCTCGTCGTCTCCCGACTGAAGCGGGCGCCCGAGCTTGCCTCCGACCGCCTCGACCAGGAATTGACTGACCAGGGTCGATTTTCCCGACCCTGAGATGCCCGTCACGCTGGTCATGACGCCGAGCGGGATGTCGACGTCAAGCAGATCGAGATTGTTGCGGGTCACGCCGCGCAGGCGCAGCCAGCCTTTCGGCTCGCGCAATGCGCCCGACGGCGCCTGGATTTCCGCAAAGAGATGCCTTCGCGTCTCGGACGCGGCAATCTTCCGCAGTCCATCGGGCGGGCCGCTGTAGAGCACCTCGCCGCCCTTCTCGCCGGCGCCGGGACCCACGTCGACGATCCAGTCGGCCTGGCGGATGACGTCGAGTTCATGCTCGACGACGAACAGCGAATTGCCGGCCGCATTGAGTCGAACGAACGCCCGCAACAGCGCCTTCGTGTCGTCGGGGTGCAGGCCGGCCGACGGCTCGTCGAGCACGTAGACGACGCCGAACAGGTTCGAGCGAACCTGGGTTGCGAGGCGCAGCCGCTGCAACTCGCCCGGCGACAGTGTCGGCGTGCTGCGCTCCAGCGACAGGTAGCCGAGCCCGAGATCGAGCATGACGTCGAGCCGCGCCACCGCGTCGCGCGCGATGCGCTGGACGACGATCGCCTTTTCGGGATGCAGGTCGTCGGGGAGCGCCTCCCCGGCGAACGGGCGCAACAAGACGGCGAGACGCGCCAGCGGAATGCGCGAGATGTCGGCGATGTCGAGTCCAGCGAAGGTGACGGAGAGCGCCTCGCGGCGCAGGCGCTTGCCGTGGCAGAGCGGACACTCTGCGCCGAGCATGTATTGCGCGGCGCGCTTCTTCATCATCGCGCTCTGCGAATTTGCGAATGTGTGGAGCACGTGCCGGCGGGCGCTGGTGAACGTCCCCATGTAGCTCGGCTCTTCCTTGTGCTTCACGGCGCGCCGAACCTCCGCGGCGTCGTAGCCTGCATAGACCGGAACCGACGGCTGCTCGTCGGTGAACAGGATCCAGTCGCGCGTCTTCTTCGGCAGCTCGCGCCATGGCCGGTCGACATCGTGGCCGAGCGTCGTCAGGATGTCGCGCAGGTTCTGCCCCTGCCAGGCGGTCGGCCACGCGGCGACGGCGCGCTCGCGGATCGTCAACGTGTCGTCGGGCACCAGCGACCGCTCCATGACCTCGTGGACCCGCCCGAGCCCGTGACACTCCGGACAGGCGCCCTCCGCGGTGTTGGGCGAAAAGGATTCGGCGTAGAGCAACGCCTGCTTGGGCGGGTACTCGCCGGCGCGCGAGTAGAGCATCCGCAACAGGTTTGAGAGTGTGGTGACGCTGCCGACCGACGAGCGCGTCGTCGGCGACCCGCGCTGCTGCTGGAGAGCGACCGCGGGCGGCAATCCCTGCACGTCGTCGACTTCGGGCACGGCCATCTGGTGGAACAGCCGCCGCGCGTAGGGAGAGACGGATTCGAGATAACGCCGCTGCGCCTCGGCATAGAGCGTGCCGAAGGCGAGCGAGGATTTGCCCGAGCCCGACACGCCCGTGAACACCACGAGCGCGTCGCGGGGAATGTCGACGTCGACATTCTTGAGATTGTGCTCACGGGCGCCGCGGACCCGCACGCAGCCGCCGCGGCCGGGGCTCTCCGCCTGCCTCGCCGCTCGCTTCGCTCGATCGTCCATGACGGCCCGTCCCATGCGTTTGAGGCGACAACGGCTGTGCGGCTGGAGGGATCCGAGCCTCGCCGACCCCCCGGCCCGAACGGGTGCCTACTTCGCTGCGAGGATTGAGATCTTGTGGATCTGCGGTGGCTCTGAAAATAGCTCGCTCGCCTTCGCCATCAGCGCGGCAGCCACCTTCCCATCAAGATGCGCCTGTCGATCCGCCTCGTTGTCGAATGTATCGAAGATTGCAAACCGACCAGGCGCTTCTTCGATTGCATACCAGCTCAGGGTGCCGATCTCAGCTTCAACGAGCGGAAGCGCTGCGCGAAGAAACTCGGCGACTTCGCCTTCCTTACCGGGCTTTGCCTTCAACGGCACGTAAAGCGCAAGTTTGGCCATGATCATATTTCCCTGCACGAGAAT
>JAQGKN010000376.1 GCA_028290085.1 Hyphomicrobiales bacterium | reverse complement strand
CGGGGTTGCGCTGCATGATGAACGTGAGCCCGACAGAGCCGATCAACTCGACCTCGCCACGTTCCGCCGCGAGGTAAGCATCCGCGCTGCCGCCGTAGCCAGAAACAATCTTGAATTTTGCGCCGGCGAATTTCTGCAGAGCCGCCGGCACCAGGAAGCCGGGTGAGGCGCCGCCTGTTCCGCCGACGACGATCTCCTGCTTGCGCGCGTCATCGAACGACTTGAACTTCGCGCCCGGTCTTCCTGCACCAACGTCGACATTGTCGAGCAGGCGCCCGAGATAGTTGAGTTTCGTGACGTCGAAGGTGGCAGCGTCTTCGTTCATCGCGGCATCGAGCGCCAACGTCTGCGACACGCTGCCGAAATAGGTGCCATCACGCGGCGCGGCGCCGTAGAGATATTTCGCTGCCACGAAACTGCCGCCGCCCGGCATGTTCTGCACGATGACGGTGGGATTTCCGGGCAGATATTTCCCAAAGTTTTCCGCGAACACGCGCCCGTAGATATCGTATCCGCCGCCGACCGCATATCCGACGATAACGCGCAATGTCTTGCCGCGATAGAAATCCTCGACGGGATCCGCACAGGCAACATGGGAGAATCCGGCGATAGCAGTTACAAGCGCAAGCGCTTTGGAAAACCCGCGCATGCGAGGCGAAGGGCCTCTCCTTCGACCTGTTTCAGCTGTTCTATCGGCAGACATCGCGGCTCCTCCAGATTGTAAGATGTGATTAGACGAGAGCGCTCGCGGGCGTGTCAATGGCAAACGCTGAATTTTTGACTATGCGGTCAACACGGAGCGCCGAAGCCGGCCACGTGCTGCACCGCACTGCAATCAGTTGTGGGCCCCGCGTTGCGCCCATCCGGTTGTGCGGCGCTCGATGGCACTGAACAATTGATAAAGAAGAATGCCAAGCACCCCTACGACGCTGATGGCGGCGAAGATCAGCGGCACGTCGAATTGCGAGGAGGCCCAGATCATCAGATAACCAATGCCATTATTGGAGGCGATCGTCTCGGATGTGATCGAGCCCACGAAGGCGGAAGAGATCGCGATCTTCAGTGAACCAAAAAAATAGGGCAGGCAGCGGGGCAGGCCGATTTTCAGGAGGATCTGATCCTCGCGCGCCCGCAGCGAACGCAATACATCGCGCAGTTCCGGCTCGATGGTGGCTATACCGGTCGCGACATTCACGACAATCGGGAAGAATGAGAGAGCGAATGCGGTCAGCACGGCGGGGATCGTGCCGATGCCGAACCAGATGACAAAGACTGTGACGAGCGCGACCTTCGGCACGGAGTTGAAGCCAACCAGCAGACTGTAAAGACCCGCATAGGCGAGCGACGACGCGCCGATCAACATGCCTAGACCCAGCCCGGCGACTACGGCAAGGCTGAAGCCGATCAACGTGGACATCAAGGTCTGCCCGACCTGCCGCATGATGATCGGAAAATATTGGTAGAGCGAGGCCGCGATGGCTGTTGGACGCGGCAACACGGCAGGGCGTACATCGAAGCTGGCGCAGGCGATCTCCCAGAAGATGAGGAGACCACCCGCGACAATCCACGGCATGGTGCGCTGAAGGCGTCGATATTGCAGGCGCGTCATGCGCTTTTTCACGCCACACCTCAGAAAGTGCGTTCAGCCACAGGCGGCAGGAAGCTCTGGTCGTAGATCTCCGAGATGGTCGGCGGGCAGCGGAACTTCGAACGTTTCCGAGATATAGCCAAGCGCCTTGGCAAGCCGTGCGGGCGCAACAGTGCCGATGCCATTGGTCTTGAGCGACGGATCGGCCATCGACATGTCGACGCCGAGTTTGAAGCGCGTCAGCTCATTGCCGACATCGGCCATGGGGTCGAGAAGCGTGAGCGTCTTGATGGACGCCTCTGGATCAGCAAGCGCGATCTTCTCGCCTGCAATGATCGCCTTGACAAAGGCGCGCACCATCTCGGGCTTTTCCTTGATCGTCTTCTGCGAGACGAGAATTCCGGTGCCGAGCAATTCTGGAAGATATTTGCCATAGCGCAGGCTGACATAATCATCAGGCTTGGCGCCGAGCTTTTTCAGACCGAGCAACGTAGTTGGCTCGAGCGTCGCAACGGCGTCGAGATCGCCCTTGAGCAGAAGGGTTTCCTTCACTGCAGGATTTGCCGAAACCCACTCGATCTTGCTCGCATCTATGCCCGCAGCCTTGGCATAGACCGGGAACATCTGTCGCGAATTGTCGCCCGGAGGTGCACCGATTTTCTTGCCCGCGAGATCGCCCGGACCGGTTATGCCGGAGGTACGGCGCGCGACGATGGCCGATTGGCCGCCGTCGTAAACCAGCAGCACCATGGTGACTTTCGCGTTCGGATTTTCCTTGTTGTACTTCAAGAGAAGATTCGGGTCCGCGAAGCCGAATTCGTAGACGCCGTTGGCGACCTTGCCGATCGTGTCCACGGAACCGTAACCCCTGTCGATGCTGATCTTCAGTCCCTCTTTCTCGAAGAGTTTCTTTTCGAGCGCCACGGAGAAGGGCGCGTGCGTTCCGATGACAGTCCAATCGAGCACGAATTTTGCGGATGTTTCCGCTTGTGCGGGGAGGGCGAGTGCAAGCCCGGCGGCCAGGGCCAGAGCGGTGGGCGTGAAACGAAACATCGCAAATCTCCGGCATGATGGTCGCGCGGCAACGGGGGCGCCCCTGACCAAACGGTCAATTATAGAATGCACGCCTCGTGCCATTCTCGCTTGTGATGGCGCGTACGAAGCGACGCCGCATTTTGTGCAGCCGCCGCTCATTCCTTGTGCGCTCCGCACGCGGAAATGCGCGCCGCAGCGCCTTCCTCCGGCTTGGGCGCGTCGCTTGCGGAGCAATCGCGATGGCACGGGACTTGCGGAATTCTCGGTCGGATTTCACGAAGCGAAGGCGCCGTGGCATGAATCTCGTCCTGCCGACACCGTCCCCCGAGGGACCGGCGCCTGATCGCCCGGCCGCGCATGTGCACGGCTTTATCGAGCTGCGCGCAGTCAGCCTCGTCTATGGCGAGGGCGCCGATCAGACGCTGGCGGTCGATCGTCTGGACATGTCGATCGGGCGCGGGGAGTGCGTGGCCATCGTCGGCCCCTCCGGTTGTGGCAAGTCCACGCTGATGAAACTCATCAGCGGCCTCACGCCCGCCACGACTGGCTTAATATTCGTGCGCGGCGAGCGCGTCGACGA
>JAQGKN010000356.1 GCA_028290085.1 Hyphomicrobiales bacterium | reverse complement strand
CGGATGTCTCGAAGGCGCCGAAATCGAAGACCTTGCCGTTGATGTCGGCGTACATGTAGCAATTGTCTTTGCTACCTCCGTACGTCTCGCATTCGCAGCTCCACTTTGCGCCGCGCGCTGGCGGATCGGCGGCAGATGCGCTGAGCAGGGTCACGCCCTGCAAAAAAACAAAGGCTGCAATCGCATAAAACAATCTGCGCATGTGGAGCTCCCGCAAAAAAAAGGGAACAGGCTGAAGGTCGGCAATGGCATAAACTGCCGCGCTTCAGCTTGGCGCGCAAGCACAAAATGGGCGCATGCTGTCTGGCTGGGCGCCGGGGAGCATCACAGTTTTGCGAGATCTTCGGCAATGGCCAGATCTTCAGGCGTGTTCGCATTGAAGAACGGATCGAGCGGTTCGGTCGGCCAATCGACCGTCACGAGCGGATAACGCGCAGTCCAACGGTCGATCTTGCGACAATCCTCGACCACGAGCGCGTGACGCAGATCGTGGCGCAGCGCGACGCTCCAGAGTCCGATCACCGGATGCGTCTGGTTGTCTGAGCGTGCCACAGCCAGATCAGCGTTTTCCGCACGTCGCGCAGCCTGAAAGCGCGCGACGAGATCACGCGGCAGGAAAGGGCAGTCTGCGGCGGCGCTGACGACCCACTCAACCTCGGGGCGATGCAAGGCAGCCCAATCGAGCGCGGCCAATATGCCAGCCAAAGGTCCCGCGAAATCAGGCGCATCGTCGGCAACGACTGGCACGCCAAAGCTCGCGAAACGTTCTGGATCGCCGTTGGCGTTGAGGATCAGCCCCTCGCATTGCGGGGCCATGCGTTCCATCACATGCGCAAGGATCGGCCGACCAGCAATGGCGCGCATCGGCTTGTCGCCACCGCCCATGCGGCGCGAAAGTCCGCCCGCGAGGATCACGCCGAGTGTTGGCTCCCGCTCAATCGTCATCGCCGCCACCCTTGCGTTTCGAGCGCATCGATTCCTCTTCGACGAAGGCGAGATCCTGATCGAACACGATCCGATCCTGCCCGGCCAGCGCGACAAAGCGCTTGCCGCGCGCGCGTCCGACCAGCGTCAATCCCACCTGCCGCGCAAGCTCCACGCCCCATGCGGTGAAGCCCGAGCGCGAGACGAGAATCGGGATGCCCATGCGCACGGTCTTGATGACCATCTCCGATGTCAGCCGCCCGGTCGTGTAGAAGATCTTGTCGGCGGGATCGATGCCGTGGCGGTACATCCAGCCGGCAATCTTATCGACGGCATTGTGCCGACCGACATCCTCCATATAGCAGATCGGCACACCCTCTTTGCACAGCACGCAGCCGTGGATGGCGCCAGCTGCGAGATAGAGAGACGGTGTCGTGTTGATGACATGCGTCATCTCGTAGAGCCAGGACGTGCGCAGTTCTGCCTGCGGCAGAACGGCATCTTCCACGGCTTCCATCAGGTCGCCGAAGGCCGTGCCCTGCGCGCAGCCCGATGTCAGTGTCTTCTTTTTCAACTTCTGTTCGAAGTTCGTACCACGCTCCGTGCGCACGACGACGACTTCGAGATCGTCGTCGTAATCGACGCCGGTCACGACGTCGTCGGGCTTCAGCATGTTCTGGTTGAGCAGATAGCCGATGGCCAGATATTCCGGGTAATCGTTGATCGTCATCATCGTGACGATCTCCTGCGCATTCAGATAGAGCGTCAGCGCCCGCTCGACGGGCACGCGGATCTCGATTGGCGCGCCGTTCTGGTCGATCCCGCTCACCTTTTCCGTGAGGTGCGGATCGTCGGGCGAGGGCATGAGCGGGCTCGAAAGCACTTTCGTCATGTGCTTACTCGATCACGATGCGCGGGGCTGCACGCGAAGCGGCACCGCCCGACAACGCAGCCCAGACGGACGATGCAATCGCCTTGTAGATTTGCGCATGCGGGCTGTCGGGTTCTGTCGCCACGATGGGCCGACCCTCGTCGGAGGTCTCACGAATCTGCATGTCCAGCGGGATCTCGCCGAGGAAAGGCACGTTCATTTTCGTGGCCTCGGCGCGCGCGCCGCCATGACCGAAGATCGGCGAGATGTGCCCGCAATTTGGGCAGCAGAAGCTCGACATGTTCTCGATGACACCGAGGATCGGCACATCGACCTTCTGGAACATGGCAATGCCGCGACGCGCGTCGATCAATGCGAGATCCTGCGGCGTCGACACGATGACGGCACCCGCGAGAGGCGTCTGCTGTGCCATGGTCAGCTGCGCGTCGCCCGTGCCCGGGGGCATGTCTACGACGAGCACGTCGAGTTCGCCCCAGGCGACTTCGCGCAGCATCTGCGTGATCGCGGAGATCACCATGGGGCCACGCCAGATCATCGCGGCGTCTTCCTCCACGAGGAAGCCGATGGACATGACCTTGATGCCGTAACGCTCCATCGGCTCCAGCATGCGCGGGCCCACAAGGCGCGGCTTGCCACGCAGGCCGAGAAGGCGTGGTTGCGAGGGGCCGTAAATATCGGCATCGAGGATGCCGACCTTCAATCCGAGTGCCGCGAGTCCGAGCGCGAGATTGCACGAGGTCGTGGACTTGCCGACACCGCCCTTGCCCGAGGCGACGGCGATGATGTGCTTCACGCCCGGCAGCGCTGCGGCCTTCGATGTGGCACGCGCCTGCGGGGCGCCGGCTGGAGCAGCAGGGCGTTGTGACGGCGCCTTGTCCGCCGTCAAGCCCACAAGCGCCTGGCGCACGCCGGGAAGCGCGCGAATGGCGGCCTCCGCAGTGGCGCGCACGGGCTCCATGGCGCCCGCTTCAGCGGCTTCGATGGTGATGGCGCAGATCACCTTGCCGTCGTTGATGACGATGCCGGTCATCCGGCCTGAGGCTGCCAGCGAAGCGCCATCCGGAAGTTTCACTTTTTCCAGGGCACGCAGAATATCGGCTTGGGTCAGGGACAAAATGCTTCTCCGCTTACGATCCCGCAGGATCGTCCTTGTTGGTTTCGCGCGCGCGCAGATAATCGTCCGTTGTCATGATCGGCGGCCGTTGTGGCGCGGCATGGGGATCGAAACTCTCGTTCATCACGGACTCGACGCGGCAATTCTCGCACATGCGCACGACGTCGATGCGCCGCGCATGTGTGCCCGAAAACATCCAGTGCTTCTCTGCCAGCGTCGCAACAACCTTGTCGATCGTGCTCTTGGTGCCGAAGGCCGTGCCGCAGGAAATGCAGTGGAAGGGCTCTTCCTCCTTCAGCACGCGCGGCGGCGCGCTCCACGCCTGAAAGTCGAGTCGCGGCTGCAACGCAATGACATTTTCAGGGCACGTCGCTTCGCAGAGTCCGCATTGCACGCAGAGGCTTTCAGTGAAGCGCAGCATGGGCTTTTCGGGATTGTCCGACACGGCGCCGGTCGGGCATGCCGTCACGCAGGAATGGCACAGTGTGCAGCCCGCAGCATCGACCTCGATACCGCCGAAGGGCGCGCCGCGTTCCAGCGGCACGACATCGACGGGCGCGGGCGCGGCCAGATGCAATTCGCGGAACGTCGTTTCCAGCACGCCGCGCTTGGCACCACGCGGGATGAAACTGGCAGGACGCTGCGTCGCCACGTCTGCCGGAAAGGCGTCGAGCGCCGCGCGCAATTGATCGGGATCGTCGGTCTCGACGATTCGCACGAGCTCTTCGCCGAAGCCGAGCGCGCCGACGATCTTGGCCGTGGTCGCAACCACGCCTTGCAATCCAGATATATCGTGCTTCGGCTTTGCGCGTGCGAGAAGTGCCACGCCCGCAGCGCCGAACGCAAAGGCACCGGCGAGCATCTCCGGGCCCACCTGCGTCGTCTCGTTGACACGCAGCGGCAGAACATTTGCGGGCAGCCCCTCGCCGAAACGCGCGAGCGCGTCGATCAGCGGCTCGCCGTGGTCGCCATCGTGAATGAGCACGATGGCCTGCGTGCCGCCCGCTTGCGTGTAGGTGCGCAGCAAAGTGCGAAGTCGGCGCATCAGCGCGTCGGCGCTGGGCAGCGAATAGGCAGCGGCGCCCGTGGGGCAAACGGACGCGCAGGCACCGCAGCCCGCGCAGACATTCGTGTCGATGGAGACATGATTGCCGTTGGGGGTTATCGCGCCGGTCGGGCAGAGATCGAGGCAGCGCACGCAGCCCGTGATCTTCGAGCGCGAATGCGCGCAGAGTGAATCCGTGAACTGGATATAACGCGGTTTGTCGAAGGTGCCGACGAGTTGTCCTGCCTCCGCAAGCACCTTTTCGACACCGGCACGGTCGCGCGGATCGGCGCGCAGATAGCCGGGCCGCAATTCGCTCGCCGGAAACAGCGGCATGTCGCCTGTAAGATCGACAATGATGTCGCAGGTCGAGGTCGCGCCATTGCGCGCCGGGCCAAAGACGAGCCGGTCGCGAGACGAGGGCGCGGGCAGGGCGGTCTCGTCGATGGTGAGTTCGAACGCGCCGAGGTGGCCGCGCGCATTGCGCACATGGCCCTTGAGCACAGGAAAATCGCGCGTGCGCGGCGGCGTCACATCGCCGGGGCGCGACAGCATGACGGTGACATCGAGCCTGTCGGCCAGCCGCCGCCCGCCCTCCACCGCAACATCGTCGCGGCCATAGACCAGCACCACGCCGGAGCTTTCCAGCGTCACGAGCGAGATCGGCGGCATTTCTTCGCGCGCCGCAGCGACAAGCGCGGCAGCCTTGGGCCCGCTGCGCGCGGCCTCGTTCGACCAGCCGCCCGTCTCGCGAATATTGACGAAGGTCAGCGCGGCGCCCGCGCCCATGTCTTCGGCCACCTCGCTGAAAAGCGGCGCCTCCTGCGTGCAGGCGACGGTGACGGGGCCACCCTCGGCGAGCGCGGCCTTGAACATCTCGATTTGCGCGCCGCACAGCTGATCCGCCCGGTCGATCCGCCCGCCGCAGCCTTTGGCCAGCGCATCGGGGTCGAGTGGCATGGTCTTCTCGCAGGAGCAAACCAGAAGACGAGGCGCGGCACCGCTCATCGAAAACTCTCCAAACCGGCTGCGAAGCGGCCGCCCGTCCATCCCATACGTCCCAAACGGGCGCCGACCAAGCCGTAGATAAGCATGACGGGGTGGAATGGCGAGGGTGGGGGAGGGAGCACAAGTGGGTCTGATCTTGACAAAAAGACTTTATACCTATTTATAGGTATAATTACTCAAAATCGATGGTGCCCGATGCAATTCGCAGAATTTCAACCCGAGCTTCATGCGCTTCGCGGTCTGCTCACAAGTCTTTCCCTAGACGTGAAATTGCTTCGCCTCGCGCATTTATTCAAGGCGTACAACCCCGATCAGCCCCGCGTGCCTGCCGGAAATCCGGACGGCGGGGTGTGGACCAGCGGTGGCGGCGATGGTCCGCCTACGGACCCCTTCTCGGACTTTGTTCCTGAGGGGATTGGAGACCACTACGCCCAGTCGAACCTGCCGGCCCCCATGAATGACGGGCCGCCGCCGAAGGCCCCGAAATGGACCGCTCTTGCGAGGGTTGCTGCCGGTGGTCTGGCTCGGGCGATTCAGGATGGCAGCGCAGCACAATTCATCAGCACGCTGGCCGAGAACGCCACTTGGACATTGGCGAAAAACAATGAAATTTATGCGGTTTTGGATAATCCAAAGTCGCTTGAGGAATTACACGGAGCAAGGCCCGACAGGTAAGGAAGGCTTCACGCGTGCGGAGATTGAAAGCCCTGGCAATCTGGTGAGAGTGCCGACGCTGAAGCATTATGACATAACTTCATATTACGCGAGAAAGCAGGAAGAATTAGGGGGCAGGTCGCCACGCGAGTACCTCAACGGCAAAGCCTGGTACGTCCGTCGGGAATACGGTTTAGATACGCTGCGGATGTTTGGGGTGTTAAAATGAAAAGAAATATTGCAACTCAGAAGTCTTCCCAAGCACTCGTCGATCAGTTTGTAACTTTCGCAATTGAACAGGGCGTCGTGGCAGCAAATGACGATACGCGCCGCGCCAATTGGCTGTTCGATCAGTTGGCGGTCATAGGAAACGAACTGACGGCCCGTGGCGATAGGGGCATGCTTTTGAGGCTTCTCCAGCATCCCGATGCTTGGG
>JAQGKN010000334.1 GCA_028290085.1 Hyphomicrobiales bacterium | reverse complement strand
CGAGTTGCTCCGCAGGTCGATGCCATGCTGGTGGTGGGCTCGCCCAACTCCTCCAATTCGCAGCGCCTGCGCGAAGTGGCGGAGACCTCGGGCTGCCCGACGGCGCGGCTCATCCTGCGTGCGCAGGACATTCCGTGGGGCGAGCTGGAAAACATCGCCAGCCTCGGCCTGACGGCGGGGGCGTCTGCTCCCGAAGTGCTAATTGATGAGATCATCGCCGCTTTTGGTGAGCGTTACGATGTCGAGGTCGAGACGGTGACGACGGCCGATGAGAGCGTGTTCTTCCCGCTGCCGCGCGAATTGCGCCAGGACAACCCGGCCTGACGCTCAGCCGTTCATCAACAGGATGACGCCAACCACGATCAGCCCCATGCCGATAAACTCGCGCCGGCTGGTGCGCTGCTTCATGCGCCCCGACACGAATTGCGCGAAGGGAACCTCGACCAGTGCGAGCGTGCGCACCTTCGCCGCCGTGCTGATCGCGAAGGCCAGAAACCAGAGTTGCGATGCCAGCGCGCCCATGAACCCGGCAAGCAGGGAAGGCCGCCAGTTGCGCAGGATCGCGATCAGGGTCGGCCGGTCGCGCAGTGCGAGATAGATGAGAATCACCACATTCTGCATCACGAGCCCGGCCACGAGCGTCGTCGAGGCCGCGAGCACGAAGGAGGGCGTCACGAGGCTGGTGATGCCGCCCCGGTAACCGACGCCCGAGAGCGCGAAAAAGGCTCCTGCGCCCAGTCCGGTTAGCGCGGGAGCCCAGTCCATGGGCGTCTTTTCCGCACCCGGCTGCGCTTTCGGCCAGGACATCAGCATCACCCCCGCCGTCGCCGCGAGGATGGCGAGCGAAACCATGAGATTTGGCGTTTCGTGCAGAAAGCCGATGCCAAACAGTGCGATCAGCACGGGCTCGGTCTTCGTGTAGGCGATGGTGACGACAAATGAGCGCGCGCGCATCGCTGACAGCATCAAGGCTGTCGCGATCATCTGCGTGGAAAACCCCATCGTGATCCACGCCAGCGACCGCCAGCCCGGAACCGGCAGGTCGAGGCCGATGACGAGCCATTCGACGAATAGGAACAAAGCGGCGAAGGGCAATGCAAAGAGAAAGCGCACATGGGTCGCGCCCGCTGTGCCGACTGTCGCGATGAGATCGCGCTGCATAGCATTGCGGGCTGTCTGCGCGGCAGATGCGCCAATGGTGAAGACCGCCCAGAGCCAGGCAGGAACCGCGAAAATCATGAGGCCGAATTCTGAGGGGACGGGGCAGCTTCAGGCACCCGCATGGGTTTGACTTGCACGCGTTTGACCTGCGCTGAACCTGTCGCTAACACGAACCTAGATGGCCGCAAAGCGCGGCCGGTTCTCAATCTGCATCGGTCGGGCTGGTCATGGCCGTCTACACGGAAGTTACCGACGAAGATCTGGCGCAATTCATGAGCGCCTACGATCTCGGCCAAGTCCTGTCCCTCAAGGGCATCGCCGAGGGCGTCGAGAATTCCAACTATCTGCTGCGCACCCAAGGCGGCACGTTCATCCTCACGCTTTACGAGAAGCGTGTGAACGAGGCGGACCTGCCGTTCTTCCTGAACCTGATGGAGCATCTGGCCGCGCGCGGGCTCGTCTGCCCGCAGCCGGTGAAGGCGCGCGACGGGCAGGCGCTGGGCCGCATCGCGGGCCGTCCCGCCGTGCTCGTCACCTTTCTCGAAGGCATGTCAGTGCGCCGGCCCAGCGCCGCGCATTGCGAGATGGTCGGCGAAGCCCTGGCGCATCTGCATGGCGCAGGCGCCGATTTTCCGATGCGCCGCGACAATTCGCTCTCAGTCCCCGGGTGGGCCGCGCTCTATGAGGGTGCTCACGGCCGTGCCGACGAGATCACGCAGGGGTTGTCGAGCCTGATCGAGCGGGAAGTCGCGAGCCTGAGCGAAGTCTGGCCGCGCGATTTGCCGCAGGGCATCATCCACGCCGATCTGTTCCCCGACAACGTCTTCTTCCTCGGCGGGCACCTGTCCGGTCTCATCGATTTCTATTTCGCCTGCACGGACGCTTTCGCCTATGACGCGGCGATCTGCCTGAATGCCTGGTGCTTCGAGCCAGATGCCTCCTTCAATGTCACCAAGGGACGAGCATTTCTTGCAGGCTATGCGCGCGTGCGGCCGCTGTCGGAGGCCGAAATCGCGGCCTTCCCGGTACTGGCGCGCGGTGCCGCGCTGCGCTTTCTTCTCACCCGCCTCGTCGACTGGCTGAACGTGCCGACTGGCGCGATGGTGCGCCCGAAAGACCCCATGGAATATGTGAAGAAGCTGCGCTTCCACCAGCATGTCACCAGCGCGCGCGACTACGGGTGGCTCGCGTGACGGGCAAGCGCGTCGCAATCTGGACAGACGGAGCCTGCTCGGGCAATCCGGGCCCCGGCGGCTGGGGCGCTATCCTCACCTTCGATGGCAAGGAGCGCGACCTCTTCGGTGGGGAAGCGCTCACCACCAACAATCGCATGGAGCTGATGGCCGCGATCTCCGCGCTGGAGGCACTGACGCGCCCCTGCGACATCGACGTGCACACCGATTCGCAATATGTGCGCGGCGGCGTCACCGGCTGGATGGCGAACTGGAAGAAACGCGGCTGGAAGACGGCCGACAATAAGCCGGTGAAGAACATCGAACTGTGGCAGCGGCTGGACGAAGCCGAGTCCCGTCACAACGTCGAATGGCATTGGGTCAAGGGCCACGCCGGCGACGAAATGAACGAGCGCGCGGACGAACTCGCGCGCCGCGGCATGAAGCCATTTTTAAAGAACCGCGTCGGCGCGAAGTAATCATCGGCGCGAAACGCGGCCTCGCTTCTCCCGGTGGGAGAAGCTGTCGGCGGAGCCGGCTGATGAGGGGTTACGCTCCCTGTTCTGAGAGTCAGAAACCCCTCATCCGGCCGTTCCACGGCCACCTTCTCCCTCTGGGAGAAGGACTTCGCGTCTATCGCAAGAACCTCAGAGCTGGCCGAGAATGTGGTCCGCGCCCGAAACTTCAACGCCGGCCGCCTCTTCCACATCGAGCTTCTGCACGACGCCATCTTCGACGATCATCGCGTAACGGCGCGAGCGTGTGCCAAGGCCGCGTTCGTTGAGATCGACGGTCAGGCCAATCGCCTTGGCGAAATGCGCGCTGCCATCGGCCAGAAATTCGATCTTGCCTTTGCCACCGGTATTTTCGGCCCATGCGTTCATCACGAACACATCGTTGACGCCGGTCACCGCGATCGTGTCGACGCCCTTGGCCTTGATCTCATCGGCCTTGGCGATGAACCCGGGCAGGTGGTTCTTGTGGCAGGTCGGCGTGAAGGCGCCGGGGACCGCAAAGAGCACGACCTTCTTGCCCTTGAAGATTTCATCGGTGGTGCGGGGCTTCGGCCCCTCTGCCGTCATGACCGTGAAGGTGGCATTCGGAATGGTGTCGCCGACTTTGATCATGGTTTCCTCGTCGTGTTTCGGTTCCGCCGGTCAAGGCCGGCCGGGCGGTCACTTTCGTTCAAGCCGTCCGCGCGCGCAATCCATCTGGCGCACTCAAGGCAGAACGAGCTTCACTTCATAGGCATGAGCTTCACCCGCCAGCGTCAGCGTGACCGGTGGCGACGCCTTCGCATCTTTCGGGTGTTCGACAGCCACAAGATCGAAGCCGTTGGCCGCGCGTCGTGTCTCGAAATACCAGCCGTCTGGTGCCTCGGCGAAGAGGTCGCGCCAAGGCTCGTCAGGCTTGGCAACGCGCACATGCCAGCTCGCAGGCTCTTTCTTCGCAACGTCGAGCGTGACTGCGCCACCATTCGCCGTGGTGACGGGCAGGGCGACGCGGGCCTGAGCGACCCTCCCGGCCTCCGCGCTGGGCGGCGCCTTCGGCGTCAGGTCGAGCGAGGCTCGCGCCTCGGCTGGGATGCAGATTTTCTCGCAGGCGGCATAGGAGAAGGCGACCGTTAAATGGACCGGTTTGGCCGGGTCCAAGGGCACGACATCGAGCGGCAAGACCAGCGCGCCGCGGTAACCGAAAACGGACAGTCCTGCCTCTTCCAGGCGGATCGGCGCTGGGTAGAGCAGCGCCGCGCTCGCAACGTTCTGCGATCCCTCGGTGGACAGATTTGGGGGCACGCCCGCATCGCCCGGCATGCGCCAATAGGTGTGCGCTTCACCCTTGAGCGCAATCTCGATCGCGAGACGATAGGTGCCGGCGCCGTCGAGCCCGCCTGCGACCAGGAGCCGCGCCTGCGACAAGGGGCCGGGCGACCAGGCGCTCTCGGCCGCCAAGGCCGGCGCGCTGAGCGAGAAAATTGCTGCAAAAACAGCGAAATAGGTTTTGGCGAGTGCCGCTTGATGGTTTGGAAGCATGGAACATTTGTGGCTTTCGGCCTGTTGAACCGCCACACACGTTGCTGTGACCTGCAAAGCTGCTGTCCCTTTCTTGTCCGTTCTCCGAACCAAGCGTAGCATGAGTGTCATGACCATCGAACCCATCAGGTCTCAGGAAAAAGAAGAAGGCTATCTGGATGGCCAGCTTCTCGTCGCAATGCCCGGCATGTCGGACACGCGCTTCGCGCGCTCTGTCGTCTCGGCCTGAGCACATTCGCCCGACGGCGCCATGCGCAGCGTCGTCAACCAGCGCGCCCGCAAGGTTAGCTTCACCGACTTGCTCGTGCAGCTCGAAGTGATCGGGCCGGAAGAGGCGATTCGCTTGCCCTCACGCGCCGGCGGCATTCAGGTGCTGAAAGGCGGCCCGGTGGAAAGTGGGCGCGGCTTCGTGCTGCATTCGGCTGATTTCTTCATCGACAATTCGACATTGCCCATCGACGAGGGCATTTCCCTGACGGCCACCGTCGATATCCTGCGCGCTATCGCCAAGGGCGACGGGCCCGATCACGCCGTGCTTGCCTTGGGATATGCCGGCTGGTCGCCGGGGCAGCTGGAAGACGAGATCCAGCGCAATGGCTGGCTGACCGTACCCGCCGATCCGGGCCTACTCTTCGACAATGACCTCGAGGGCAAATATTCCCGCGCTCTACGCACCATCGGCATCGACCCCGCCATGCTCTCGGCGGAGGCCGGACACGCCTGACGTGTTTTAAGCGGCTTCGATTCCCGCGCCGACGAGGCGGCGGGCCTCGACCGCCGTGATCGGATGACCGAACGCGTAGCCCTGCGCGAACTCGCAGCCGAGTTGCGACAGCTCGATGGCATCGCTCTCGGTTTCCGTCCCCTCCGCGATGACCTCCAGGCCCAGATCATGCGCAAGCCCGATGATCGAGCGCAGGATGACAGGACGCGAGCCCTTGCCGTTCTGTTTCACGAAGCTCTTGTCGATCTTGATCGTATCGAAGGGGAAGCGCTGCAGATAGGACAGCGAAGAATAGCCCGTGCCGAAATCATCGAGCGACAGGCCCGCGCCGAGATCGCGAATGCGCTCCAGCATCTGCGCGGCATATTCCGGATTTTCCATCACGAGGCTTTCGGACACTTCCAGCTTCAACGTGCCACGAATGACACTGGAGCGCGTGAGCACCGACTTCACGTCATGGAGCAGGTCGTGCCGCAGCAGCTGGCGCGATGAAATATTGACGCTGGCGAAGATCGGCGGATCGACATCGAGCGCCTGCTGCCAGGCAGAAAGCTCGCGCGCCGCGCGTTCGAGCGCGAAAATACCGAGATCGACGATCACGCCGGTCTCTTCGGCAATCGGCACGAAGTCGGTCGGGCTCAGGCGTCCGAGACGCGGATGATCCCAGCGTAGAAGCGCCTCGAAGCCAGCGATGGTGCGATCTTCGAGCCGCACGATGGGCTGGAAGAACACTTTCATTTCGCCACGGTCGAGCGCACGCCGCAGATCGGCTTCCAGCGACAGACGGTCCGAGCGTTGCGAGCGCATGCCGGGGCGGAAGACTTCGGTGCGATTGCCGCCGAGCTTCTTGGAATGCGCCATGGCGATTTCGGCATCCTTCAGCATGTCGTCGCGCTTGGGATGAACCTGCGGGTCGAACAGGGCGATGCCGATGGAGCCAGTGAGAGAAACCTCGCGCTCGCCGAAGCTGACAGGCGTGGAAATGGTGCGGCGG
Organism: Hyphomicrobiales bacterium; assembly: GCA_028290085.1. Lineage (GTDB taxonomy): Bacteria > Pseudomonadota > Alphaproteobacteria > Rhizobiales > Beijerinckiaceae > Terripilifer. The sequence continues at coordinate 867 of JAQGKN010000334.1, read as the reverse complement.
ATCGTGTCGGCCAGCGCGACGATCTGCTCGTGGCGCATTTCCGACAACAGGATGATCGCGAACTGATCGCTCGAAATGCGCGACAGCGTGTCCTGCTCCTTGATGAGCCGGTTGAGACGCCGCGACACGGTGAGCAGAATGGAATCGCCGGCGGACAAACCAACTGCATCGTTCACCTGCCGGAAGCGGTCGAGGTCGATGCAGATCACGGTCGGATGCAGGCTCGAATCCACGCGGGCATTGGCGAGCGAGGCATCGAGCCTGTCAAAGAACAATTCGCGATTGGGCAGGCCGGTGAGATTGTCGTGCACGGCGTCGTGCAGCAGGCGCTCTTCCGACGTTTTGGCCTCGGTGACATCGGCCAGCGTGCCGATGACGCGCACCACCTCGCCGTCGGCGCCGACAACCGGACGGGCCTTCAGCAGGAACCAGATGTAATGGCCATCGCCAGCGCGTAGCCGGAAGTCGAGTGAAACACGCCCGCGTCTTTGTTCGAGCACCGTGTCGAGACAAGCCGTGTAACGGTCGCGGTCGAAGGGATGCAGGATGTCCAGCCACGCGGAAGCCGGGCCTTCGAGCATGCCACGCTTGATGCCCAGATGCTGCTCGGCCTCGGGGCTCACATAGATACGATCCGAGATCACGTCCCAGTCGAAGATGATGTCGCCCGCGCCCGTCAGCGCCAGCGCGCGACGCTCGGAATCCGACACGAGACCATGGGCGAGCCCACCTCCGGCGAAGGCGTTCTGCATCACGGTGAAGCCGATCAGCATGACGATCAACACGAGCCCTCCGATCAGCGCCGGAGAAACGCGATCGTTGGTCAAAGTGCCCGTGACCGTGAAGCCCGCCGCTGCCACCCAGACG
>JAQGKN010000333.1 GCA_028290085.1 Hyphomicrobiales bacterium | reverse complement strand
CGCCACCCAGATCGTCGTGTCGCATCAGCATGTGACGGAGGACCTGACATCCGAGCAGGTTCAGGAGATCATTCGACCTTACGTGGAGAAGGCTCTCCCAGAGGGCTGGATCTCGAAGGACACTGTCTGGCACATCAATCCGACAGGGAAGTTCTTCATCGGCGGTCCTGATGGCGACTGCGGCCTGACAGGTCGCAAGATTATCGTGGATACCTACGGCGGTGCTGCGCCCCATGGCGGCGGTGCGTTTTCGGGCAAGGATCCGACCAAGGTCGATCGCTCGGCCGCCTATGCCGCTCGATATCTCGCCAAGAACGTCGTGGCCGCGGGTCTCGCTGATCGCTGCACTCTTCAGCTTGCCTACGCGATTGGTGTCGCACAGCCGCTTTCGATCTATGCGGACCTCTATGACACCGGCAAAGTCGACCCCGCCAAGCTCGAACGTGTGCTGATGGAAGTCATGAGCCTTTCCCCGCGCGGAATTCGTGAGCACCTGAGCCTGAACCGTCCAATTTATGCGCGCACGTCGGCATATGGACACTTTGGCCGTACGCCAGATGCCGAGGGCGGCTTCTCATGGGAAAAGACGGATTTGGCCGACCAATTGAAGCGGCACTTCGCCTGATCTGATTTGCCTCGCCACTTTAAGCAGGACCACGGCAATGGGGGACGACCCTCGTCTCTCCCTTTCAAACGATACGCCCGAAGCGCGAACGCTCTTCGGGCGCCGGAAGGGCAAGAAACTCCGCATTCACCAAGCCTCGCTGGTGGAGGATGTGCTGCCGTCATTGGCGATGGATGTTTCGGCCGGCAGCATCGACCCAGCAAGCCTCTTTCCGGAACGCCCGAAAGCGGTTCGTCTGGAAATTGGCTTCGGTGGCGCAGAGCATCTCGTTTTCGAAGCGGCTCGTCAGCGTGAAATCGGCTTCATCGGTTGTGAACCGTTCGTCAACGGGGTCGCCAAGCTGCTTGTTCAGATTGAGGAGCAGGGGCTAACCAATGTCCGTGTTCATCATGGAGACGCGCGGCAGGTTCTGGAACGGCTTCCGACTGGATCAATCGATAGGGTCGACGTGCTTTATCCAGACCCATGGCCGAAGTGGCGCCAGCGTAAGCGCCGATTCCTTTCGCTTGAAAACATTCAGGAAATAACGCGTGTCCTTCGCCCAGGCGGAGAATTCCGCTTCGCCACGGACATCGACGATTACGCCGGGTGGGTCCTCGCCCGTATCCTGAAAACACACGGCCTGGCATGGCGGGAAGCGGTCGCACGCAATTGGTGCGAGCCGTGGCCTCTTTGGCCGAGCACGCGCTACGAGGCCAAGGCGTTCCGCGAAGGGCGTCCCCCTGTTTACCTGACCTTCGTTCGAGATGCGGACAACGATTCCGTTGGCTCTGCGCCGAACCGGTGAAGCGCAGTTCCATGGGCCTTTAGCCATGTCTCCGCGCGATCGGTAGATGGCGCGAGTTGGCGCGTAAGTTCCCAGAACTTGTCAGAGTGATTCATATGAACGAGGTGCGCGACTTCGTGCGCAGCGAGATAGTCCAGCACGAACGCCGGAGCCATCACCAGACGCCATGAAAAATTGAGTGAGCCACTTGCGGAACACGATCCCCAGCGACTTGTCGTATCGCGTACAGTTACGCGCCGTGCGGCAAATCCGAGTTGTTTCGTGTGATGTCGAACCGCTGCTTCAAGATCGTGCTTGGCCTCGCGTTTCAGATAGTCGCCGACGCGGCGCGGAACATAATCTTCTCCGCACGAGACTTGCAGCATGCGCGACATTGAGTCGCCGACCTTGATCGCATTCACTTCAATTCCGCCACGCGTCGCCTCAGTGTGAACGATGAGATGATCATCTCCGCGTATCGGAATGATTGACCCGTTGCGGAATGGAATTGGCTGCGGAAGGCGATGCAGCCGTGCCGCAATCCATGCCGCATAGCGCTGCGCAAAATCGCGTGCTGCACTCATTGAGCCGCGGCTTGGCATTGTCAGCACGACATCGCGAGTCGCAGCGCGAACGCGAAGTGTAAAGCGCCGCGCACCCGTCACGCGCTTGAGGGAGACGGAATAAGTGCGACCTTCGTGCGCCACGTCGAGCCGATCGTGGGCAGGTGAACTTGGGGGAGTGTCTCGTCGGAAGAGTCGCAGCATCCCGACGAGTCTAATCGAATTACGGGCTGAGTCGCCAGTGTGGCGATCGTGTTCGTCAGCCGTTCGATGCCGCAATCTTGAGAGCTACGGGCTTTGCGCGCGTCTTCTTCGACGCCGATGCATCGAACTCCAGGTTGGCGATGAAGTCGCGGATACGCGGCGCGATTTCCGAACGATAACGCGAGCCGTTGAACACACCGTAATGTCCCACGCCCATCTGAAGGTAATGGACCTTCTTGGCGTCCGGAATGTTCACGCAGAGTTCCTGTGCAGCGTAGGTCTGTCCAACGCCCGAGATATCGTCTTTTTCGCCTTCGACTGTCATCAGCCCGGTGCGACGAATGGCAGTGAGGTCGATCGGACTTCCGCGATGCGTCATTTCTCCTTTGGGGAGAGAATGCCGCACGAACACGCATTCGATTGTCTGCATGTAATACTCGGCCGAGAGATCCATCACGGCCATATATTCATCATAGAAATCACGGTGCTTCTCGGCGGAATCGCCGTCACCCTTTACGAGATGGTTGAACATTTCGACGTGGGCATTCACGTGCCGGTCCATATTCATCGCCATGAAGCCGGACAGCTGAAGGAAGCCCGGGTAAACCTGCCGACCCATTCCCGGGTAGGGGAACGGCACAGTGACTATGCAGTTCTTCTTGAACCAGGCGGTGCCGCGCTCCTGAGCCAGTTTGTTCACGGCTGTCGGGCTTCGGCGGGTATCAATAGGGCCGCCCATCAGCGTCATCGATGCCGGAACGAATGGGTGATCCTCCATTTCCATCCGGGCGACTGCCGCGATGAGCGGCACGGACGGCTGGCACACACCCAATGTGTGAAGGCCGGCGCCCTCGATGTCTTTCCCCAAAAACGAAAAGATGGAGATCAGGTAATCAATGTAATCGTCGAGGTCGAAGCTCCCCTCGGTCAGGGACACCATGCGCGCGTCGGACCAGTCGGTGATGTAGACCTCGTAGTGCGGCAGAAAGGCTTCGACCGTGCCGCGCAACAAGGTTGCATAATGCCCCGAGACCGGAGCAGCGATGAGCAGCTTAGGCTGGGGACGTGCCAGTCTCGTTGTGCTGCGCGCAAAATGGATCAATTTGCAAAATGGACGCTCCCAGACGATTTCTTCCGAAATCGCGACGCGCTCGCCATTTACCTCAGTCGTGTCGAAGCCAAACACCGGCTTGCCATAGCGGCGAGTCACACGCTCGAACAATTCCGCTGAAGCTGCGACATTCTTACCCAGCGCCGTATGGGTCAGCGGATTCATGGGACTCTTGAAGAACAGACGCGTGGCGTCAGACCAGGCGCGCGCCGGCACCAGCGCTGCGTGGGCCATTTCATACATGTGATACGAATAGCGGTTCATGGGGAAACCCATCCTATGCAGGCGCGCGTGCGCTGCGAAAAAACTGAACATAGCGCGGCGCAATCCGGTTCATGGGAGAATATCACCGATTGCATCGCAACATAAGCTTGTCTTATTTTCAACCGCTCACAAAGGCGGACACAGCAAGCCACGAACTTCGTAAAAAATCCTTAGAGTGCAGGCAGCTATCCCCGATAGCGCTTAATTGGTAGTTCATGCCCGATCTTGCAAACCTGAACCTCGGACGCCGCGCGCGTCGCTTGCGCGTGGACACGCTCGTCCGCCTGCGATGGCTCGCTGTCGCCGGTCAGGCCGCCGCGGTCGTGGCGACCTTTTACGGTCTGGGGTTTCCCTTGCCGCTGGGTCTATGTCTACTGGCGATTGCGGCTTCAGCATGGCTGAATATTGGGTTACGCGTCCGCTTTCCCGTCAGCTACCGGTTGGAGGACACAGCCGCCCTCCTGCTTCTTTCATACGACGTCCTTCAGCTTTCCGGCCTGCTTTACCTCACAGGCGGGCTCGAAAACCCTTTTGCGATGCTCTTTCTTGCGCCAGTCATGATTGCGGCGGTGTCACTGACCAGCCGAGCGACACTCCTGTTAGGTGTCTTGATTGTTCTGGCGGCCAGCTTCCTGGCGTTTTTCCATCTGCCACTGCCCTGGCAGCCCGGCGACAGCCTCAGCCTGCCCATCCTTTATCTTGCAGGGATCTGGCTCGCGATCGTCCTGGGAGCAGCCTTCATCGGCATTTACGCGGCTCGAGTATCGGAAGAAGCCCGCCGTCTGTCGGACGCGCTTGCAGCGACAGAACTCGTCCTGGCGCGGGAGCAGCACCTGACCCAATTGGATGGGCTCGCGGCCGCCGCTGCCCACGAGCTGGGGACGCCACTTGCGACGATCACACTGGTTGTTAAGGATCTCGCCAAAATCCTGCCAAGCGAGGGGCTGGTCGCAGAGGACGTGGCACTGCTTGCACAGGAGGTCCAGCGGTGCCGCACGATCCTTGGCAAGCTCGCCTCGCTAGGTGCCGAAGGTGCCGAAATGCTCGATCGCATGACCGTCAGTCATCTCGTGGAGGAGGTGGTGGAACCCCAGCGAAATTTCGGCGTGGACGTCGTGATCGATAGAGCCGGTGATGGAGCGGAGCCAGTCTGCCGGCGCAACCCGGGAATTCTCTATGGTTTGGGTAACCTCGTCGAAAATGCGATCGACTTTGCAAAGAGCCGCGTTCGCATCGAAATGCAGTGGACGCAAGAGCAGGTCCGCATAACCATTGAGGATGACGGCCCCGGCTTCCTCCCGGATGTTCTCATTCGCCTCGGTGAGCCCTATATATCGACCAAGGGACCTGAGCGCCGGGCCAGGTCGGAGGACGGCGGGCTGGGACTTGGTCTGTTTATCGCCAAGACGTTACTTGAAAGATCCGGCGCAAACGTTGCCATGGCCAATGTCCCGCCGCCCGGGCGCGGCGCACGGATCGTCGTCGTCTGGTCGCGCTCGCAGTTTGAGCGGCTCAACAGTGGCAACAATCTGCCTTTGGCCCGCGGCGGGTGGTGAAAAGTGAGCTTTCCAGACCTATATTGTTTGGGAAGCTGAGGATTGAAAATGACGGAAAATTTACGGACTGACATTCAGCCGTCCCTTCTCGCAGAGCCTTCGCAACCTGCAGAAATGACGCTCCTCATCGTTGATGACGATAAGCCTTTCCTTTCCCGCCTGACCCGGGCCATGGAAAGCCGAGGGTTTCAGGTCGCGGGCGCCGAATCCGTCGCAGACGGTCTCGCAGCTATCAGACGGTCTGCTCCCGCCTTTGCCATTATCGACATGCGACTTGCGGACGGAAATGGGCTCGACGT
>JAQGKN010000654.1 GCA_028290085.1 Hyphomicrobiales bacterium | reverse complement strand
GTCTTCGATGCGGCTTCGTTCGATGCCGCTGAACGTAAGAGCACATCCACAAACGATGATTTAGACTGCTGCACGCAAACGCGAAATGATCTTGATGTGTTAGCAGCTGCATAACATCGTATGCTTCCTACAACCCTCGGAGTGCGCCTCCCCTTATTCGCGGAGCTGGAACGCTCCAAGGCCCAGAAGAGGCTATGCAGCAAAGGGATTTCCACTGCCGCCAGGCTTCCGTGCTATGGCTGAGCCAGCCGGATTCATTTGGATCGCAACCCAATCGAAACCTACGTATGCTTCGCCCATACGAACGCTTGCTTCGATCGAACGTTCATAGGATCGAGAGCGAGGGCCGATAAAAACTAAACTGACATTCAACGGACTGTCAGGCCTTCGTTGTTGAACCTGTCGGTCTGAAAAACTGCACGAATTCGCTCTCGGGATCGCCGTTGTCCGGGAGACGCTCCGAGCTACGCGAGCCGCCGGGTCGGTATTCGATCGTCGGTGGGCTGATCCCGAGCCAAGCGCTGATGCTCTAACCCGGAGGTCAGATTTCTCATGTGGTTGAAGCCAGGTCGTCACCCCTCCTGCCGGCCGGGTGCCGTTCAAGGCGCCGGTGAAATCACGTCCGGTCAGCGGCGAGGGGCGCGTCCCATCCTCGCAGCAATTTTGGCGCTTGTGATTTTCGCACTCGACACATTCTATGACTTCGATATTGCAATAGCCGTGCTTTACGTCGTGGTCGTTTTGATGTCGCTCGGCTTTTGCAAGCGCCGTGGCGTGCTCGCCGTCGCTGCGGGGTGTGCTGCGCTGACTGTCCTTGCATTTCTGATACAGCACAAGGCCGACCCTACTGGCGAGTCGACCGGACGTCTTCTGGTCAGCCTCGCGGCGATCGCGATCACGTCCATTCTGGCGATTCGAATTGAAGCGTCTGTTGCGCTTTTGCGCGCTCACGCCGCACTCCTCGATCTGCCCCACGACGCGATTTTCGTCCGGAGCATGGATGACATTGTTACCTATTGGAATCGAGGCGCAGAAAACCTCTATGGTTGGTCCGAAAGAGAGGCAATCGGTAATCGTTCCGTCGTCCTAACCGGGGAAAGCAATCCTGACGAGATGGAGCGAGCAAAAACGGAGTTATTGAACAACGGCTATTGGGAGGGCGAACGCTTTCACGCCAAGCGTGACGGTAGCCCGGTCCCGGTCGCGAGCCGCTGGTCTCTTCAGAGAGACGAAAGTGGCCTGCCGAGCTTCATACTGGAGTCGAACACGGACATTGGCGAGAGAAAGCGCGCTCAGGATAGCCTGGCACATGCGCAGGCTGAGGTCGCGCACGTCTCACGTGTTTCGATCCTAGGCGAGCTCATGGCATCTATCGCGCACGAAATAAGCCAGCCCCTCGCGGCCATCGTTACCGGTGGTGAAGCCAGCCTTCGTTGGCTCCAGATACAGCCGCCGCAGATTGAGGAAGTGAGACTCAGTGTCGAACGCATGATCGGCGATGGACGACGGGCCGGTGAAGTCGTGCGGCATCTGCGGTCGCTGGCGAGAAAGGACGACGTGAAGACCGAAACGGTGGATATCAACGAAACAATCGAGGATGCGATAGACCTTCTTCGTCGAGAAATTGCCCTTCATCGTGTGTGTCTCAAACTGGATCTGGAGACCGCCCTGCCTCAGATCAGCGGCGACCGGATCCAGCTGCAGCAAGTCTTCATCAACATAATCATGAATTCCATTCAGGCTATGGCCAATGTCGATCGCGAGCGACGGTTGGTCGTGATCTCGCGCGCGGCGGCGGATGAGACGTTGGTGGTCGCGATCAGCGACACCGGTGCCGGGTTCGATCCGGTACAGGAACAACAATTATTCGACGCGTTCTTCTCAACGAAGCCGGATGGACTCGGGATGGGACTGGCGATCTCGCGCTCGATTATCGAAGCGCATGACGGCCGAATATCGGCTGCACGAAATGCCTCCACAGGAGCGACATTTCGTATCATCCTGTCGACCCGGGTCGATCAATCATGAACCGGGCGAGGCTCTTGCAATGGTGCTACCTGACGCGGCACGAATAACCAATGAAGCATTGTGACACGTCCTTCGTCGGGAGCCAGATCGGGTCCAGACGCGTAGAGCGGCCGCAGGAGTACCGGCTCGCGACATAGCGGTCGTAGATATTCGGCCCGGTTCCGAGGACAACGGACCCTGCCTGGTTTATGAGCGAGGCCGTTTGCTGACACGTCATCTGCAGGGTATCCGGCCTTGCCTCCGCATAGGGAGCATCGAAGAACGCCAGAATGATCCAAGCAGCAACGGCCGCGGCTCTCGCTATCCGCATTTCAGACATCCCTTTTGCATGATTGTGCAATCGTGAGCCCGAATGACCGCTCACGTCCATGCAGGTTGGATCGGTCAGGGCCGACACTCGCTACCGGCACCCAGCGCCCGCTCGATGCAATCGATCAGTGCATTCCCGTCGAAAGGCTTGCTCAGGAAGCCGATCGCACCAGCGGCTACGGCCTGACGGCGAATGCGCTCCTCGGGGAAGGCGGTGATGAAAATCACTGGCGTCTTGTTGTCTTTTTCCTGAAGCAGACGTTGCAGCTCGATACCGCTCATGCCGGGCATCTGAACGTCGACGATGAGACAAGCTGTATCCTGAACGCACGGCGATGCGATGAAATATTCCGCCGAGGAAAAGCTGGCCGTTGCAAATCCGAGCGACCGCACGAGACTCTCTGTCGCGACGCGCACAGAATCGTCATCCTCGACAATAACTATCATGAGAGCTTTTGACACTTCGAGCCTTCCCCGGAATCGATTGGAATGAGACTGCCCCGTCGGAACTCCGGCGGCATGCTCATGATCGTCCGAGCGGCGTCAAAATGAAATCATACTGATGGTTTGCGCATCTATTCCTTTGTGCTGCCGGATGCGAGGACCTCCGCCATGCGCACAAGGTCGGCTAGAGAACGGGCCGCCATCTTACGCATGACATGACCTCGATGAATCTTGACCGTTATCTCACTGAGACCGATCCGAGCGGCTACCTGCTTGTTCATGAGCCCCTCGGTTACCAGCGACATCACCTCCTTCTCGCGGGGTGTCAGCGACTGATACAGGGCGCGCACATCCATCACAGCCTTGCTGGCCTCTCGCGACTTCCGATCATGCGCCAATGCAGCCGCGACCGCGTCGAGCATGTCCTGGTCGCGAAATGGCTTGGTGAGGAAGTCGATGGCGCCGGCCTTCATGGCGCGCACCGTCATCGGGACGTCGCCGTGGCCGGTCATGAAAATGATCGGCATGTGGACCCCTGCCTGCGACAACTGCGTCTGGAAGTCGAGGCCGCTGACGCCGGGCAGTCTTATATCCAGCACGAGGCAGCACGGCCCGTCAGGCAGCTTCGCCGCCAGCAGTTCCGGGCCTGAAGAGAAGAGCTCTACGCGTAATCCAACCGAGCGGAATAGGCTGCTCAGCGCCTCTCGCAAGGACGTATCGTCATCGACGACAAGGACGGTCGAGACCGTCGGCTGCGAAGCGGAATGATGCGAGGTCGGCTTCACGATCACGGTATCAGCTCCATCTTGACCGGAATGCAGACACCGATGTTACACTGCAATGATCACGAAGTGGAGCCGCGACACCGCTGCCGTTACGTTTGCGCCATACGTTGCTGCTCATTCAGGATGCTGCGGCCGTTATCGCAGTGCGACCATGCCGACGCCGATCAGCAGGATGACCACGACTTTTCACGACGATGGGAGGTGCGCCTCC
>JAQGKN010000314.1 GCA_028290085.1 Hyphomicrobiales bacterium | reverse complement strand
GGGAGTTTGGCGAAGCTTCAGGCCAAGGAACAGCTGAGCGACCAGGATCGCAAGGCCGTGATGGAGCTGATCCGGCCGGCCGTCGACTACGCGGCTTTCGCCGACTGTGACATCGTCATCGAGGCAGCCTCGGAAAACGAGGAGGTCAAACGCAAGATATTCTCGCGTCTTTGCTCCGCCCTGAAACCCGAGGCGCTGCTCGCCTCGAATACCTCCTCGATCTCGATCACTCGGCTGGCCTCGGTCACCGACAGGCCAGAGCGTTTCATCGGCATTCATTTCATGAATCCGGTGCCGCGCATGCAGCTGGTCGAGCTGATCCGTGGTATCGCGACAGAGGATGACACCTTTGAATCGGCCCGCCGCCTGATCGCGCGGCTTGGGAAAACGTCGACGGTTTCGGAGGATTTCCCGGCCTTCATCGTCAACCGCATCCTGCTGCCGATGATCAACGAGGCGATTTACACGCTCTATGAAGGCGTCGGATCTGTCGAAGCCATCGACACGGCTATGCGACTGGGCGCCAATCATCCGATGGGGCCGCTCCAGCTCGCCGACTTCATCGGGCTGGATACCTGCCTGTCGGTGATGCAAGTCCTGCACGAAGGCCTCGCGGATTCAAAATACCGCCCTTGCCCGCTGCTGGTGAAATATGTCGAGGCCGGTTGGCTCGGTCGCAAGACGCAGCGCGGCTTCTACGACTACCGCAGCGGAACGCCCGTTCCGACCCGTTGAGGGCCCAATCAGCCGGCTGCGACGCTTGTTCGCGTCCGGCTTGATTGTTTGACCTTCACAAGCCTGTCGTTCCGAAGTTAGACTATCCCCGCTAGGATGTTTTTGCCCGGGCTGACTGGGCACAACCTGCGAAGGGGTGTCCGGTTTGACGGTTCACTTCCATTCCACGGTATCGCCCGACTCATGTCCGGCGCTGGTGCTCAACGCGGATTTCAGGCCGCTGAGCTATTACCCCCTCTCGCTCTGGTCCTGGCAGGACGCGATCAAGGCCGTCGTTCTCGACCGCGTGAACATCGTCTCGCAATATGAGAAGGTGGTGCGAAGCCCGAACTTTGAGATGCGGCTCCCCTCGGTGGTCTCGCTGAAAACCTATGTGAAGCCATCGCGTCAGCCTGCCTTTACGCGTTTCAACGTTTTCCTGCGCGATCGCTTCACCTGCCAATATTGCGCCGCCCATGAAGATCTCACCTTTGATCACGTGATCCCGCGCTCAAAAGGCGGCCTGACGACGTGGGAAAATGTCGTGGCGGCTTGCTCGCCCTGCAATTTGCGCAAGAGCGATCGTCTGCCCGCCGATGTGCGCATGTGGCCCGCGCGCATGCCCTTCCAGCCAACCGTCAACGATCTCCACCAGAATGGACGATTGTTCCCGCCCAATTACCTGCACGACAGCTGGGTCGATTATCTCTACTGGGATTCCGTTCTCGAGCCCTGAGGTCGCGCGACGCGGCAGGATTTGGATACGTGCGCGCGGCACACTAGACTGGCCGCATGTTCGCACGCACCTTCCTCACCCTGATCGGCCTCGCCTGCGCGAGCGCGGTAGCCCTCATCTTCCTTCCAGTGGCGACCCTGCTCGATCCCGTCGTCCAGGCCATGGCCGGACGAGTTCAAACGGAGCATTGGTTCGATCTTCTGGCGGCTATCCTGACAAATCAGGAGCCCGACGAGGCTGTCACGACGTTATTTCACCTGATCTGGACGATCGCGATGCTCGTCTGCGTTCTCCCGGTCACCATCGTCGCCCTCGTCGGCGCGGTTGGACGGGCGCAGGCTTTCGTTTTCTATGCCGGTGCCACCGGCGTCCTGGCCGCGGCCATGCCTTGGATTGTCCGCGTCGGGCGGATGAATGAGCGCAGTGCGAGCATCACGCCCGCCGAAGGGCATATCGCACTCATCCTGTTCCTCACGGGAGTCGTTGCCGGCACCGTCTACTGGCTGATCGCAGGACGCAGCGCGCAAGGACCCGCGCGCCCTGGCTAGCGTGACGCTCAACCCAAGGGATAGGTAGCCTCGGCAACATAGGGGCCACCGCCCACGGAGTCGCGGGCCGAAAACAGCACGACGCGGCGTGCGATGAAGCGGCGGCTCACAAACAGGCCACGCATCCCCAGATAATCGGCGACCTCCATGGACCCTGTCGATCTCAGGCGCGCCAACGTCACATGCGGTGCGAATTTACGCGGCTCAGGTGGCAGCCCGAGACGGCGCATCAGCCGCTCCTGCTCCGCCTGCAAGTCGACGAGCGCGGCGGAAGGCTGCACGCGCGCAACCAGCGCACGCGGCTTGTCGCCGCCAAAGCTCGACAGGCCATCAATGACGATTTCGCAGGGCGCGCGTCGAACCAGCCCGAGCGAAGCATCGATATCGCGCGCCGTCGCGTGATCGATGTCGCCGATAAAGCGCAAGGTGATGTGGTAATTCTCAGCATCGATCCAGCGCGCGCCCGAGAGTCCGCCTCGCATCATCGAAAGCTCAAAAGCGAGATCGGACGGAATTTCGAGGCCCGTGAACAAGCGGGGCATGGATTCCTCCCTCAGCGCGGTCGATTTCCAATCAATGACAAGCTTACAGACA
>JAQGKN010000277.1 GCA_028290085.1 Hyphomicrobiales bacterium | reverse complement strand
AGCGGCACGTGGGATGTCAGGTAATACCTGACACAACCTGAGCAATTTCCCGACTACCTGACGATCTGAAAAAACTCAACATGCGTGAGTGCTTCGGAACGGAGAAATGAGCTGGTGATTCCGTTGTTGCAGGGAAGTCTCGGTGCGCCGTTCGCAAGTCGGTCGCCGAAGCAGAGCTAACCTTTGCACTGCGGCAAGACCTCCAGTGATGCGATGGATGCACATGCGCTCGAAAAGGGTGCTGCGCCCCAGTGACATTGCTCGTCATCCTCTCCCTCCCGCACACGAAGTGAAAAAACGAACCTCGTACACCTTCAGGTGCGCGGGCAAAAGCAAAAGAAAAGCAAGCCGGCGGAAAACGCCCGTGGCCTGCAAAGAGGTCTTTCAGGAGAGCGCAATGAAATTCGTCACGGTACTCCTCGGCTCCGCCGCGGGACTTATAACAATATCGGCCGCACAGGCCGCCGATTTGCCGATGCGCAAAGCGGCGCCTGTCGCCTACGTCAAAGTCTGCGACGCCTATGGTGCGGGCTTCTTCTTTATTCCGGGCACCGACACTTGCATCAAGATCGGTGGTCGCGTTCGTGCCGACTACGCGTTCTCGGGCGCTCAGAACATCTATTCCGGTCTCGGTACCGCCTCCAGGGTGGGGCCGCCTGCGGTGGCCTATGTTCCCCCGGGCGCGGGTATCGACTCCGTGAGCGGCGCCAGGCTGAACACCCTTGCGACGAGCCGCGATGCAGTGAATCGCTACGGTTGGGAAGCACGCGGCCGCGTTGATCTCGATGCACGCACGCAGACGGCCTGGGGCACAGTGCAGACTGTTCTCGCGCTGCGCCTTGCCCGCACCACCGGCGTGCTCTCCGCAGCCGGCCCCGGACTGTCCGCCAGCTCCGCGTCACCGACGCTGGAAGCTGCCTACATCCGCTTTGCCGGCTTCACCTTCGGCGCCGCGAGGGACAACTTCTCCTTCATGCCCAGCACTTTCTACGGTGCCGGTCATTGGGCCTCCTTTGCCAACGGTGCAAAGCAGCTCGCCTATACCGCCATTCTCGGCGGAGGCTACAGCGCCACCATCGCCGTCCACGATCCCTCCGACACGACGGCAGGCGGCGTGACCTCTGCTGGAAATGCCGCGTCGTCCGTTGGCGGGTTCACACTCGGCACGTCGTCTACGCCGCTCAACAACCTCGGCGCTGCCTATGCCTACAACAACATGCCGCAGCTCAACGGCAACATCACTCTGAGCCAGGGCTGGGGTACGGCGGAGGTCATGGGTGCGGTCGGCAAGGCCGTCGGCGTGAACTCTTCCGCATCCTACAATCAGGACAAGACGGTCTATGCTGTCGGCGCTGGTCTCAAACTCAACATGCCGATGATCGCGGCAGGTGACGTTCTATATTTGAACGGCGCCTATGCAAACGGCATGACAGAATACACCACCAACTGGACAAGCTTTAAATCTTCGGACACGAAACTCAACGTCGGTGGCTTCGTCGTGAACCATCCGTCCTGGATCAATGCGGTCGATTCCAGCGGAAACGGCAGTATCGAGACGCTCAAATCGTGGGATATCGCGGCGCTCTACACGCACTACTGGACGCCCACTATCCGCCACTCCTTCCTGGCCACATACGGCCAGATCGATGGTACGACTTCCTCGAAGGCTCTGCCTTACGGCGCCGTGGGGGCCTTCGGCGACGCCAAGGTCTGGAACGTGGGAACGCAGGTCGCCTGGCTTCCCATTAAAAACTTCGAGATCGGCGTGGAAGTGCTGTACGCGCGCGTGGACCAGGACGTGCGTCGCTTCGTTCTCGACACGACGAACACGGCTAACAACAAGTTCGACGGCACGACGGGGACTGTCGTGACCCGCGAGCGCGCAGGGAACTGGACGGGCCGCATGCGCGTCGAGCGCACCTTCTGATCTGACAATCTGAAGTTACAAAATAAGGCTCCGCGAAACTGCCGCGGAGCCTCCTTACGACGCTGCCATGCCGGCGCCGGTTACAGCACGATGAATTCATGATCTTGGGTGGTTGGAAAGCGGTCGCTTCCCCGCCCGTACGCGTCGGTTTTAAAGACCCGGCACCAAACTGGGGCGGTGAAAGCCGCCCCCTTTTTTACATGAGAAAAGCGAGCGTGGACTTTGCTATTTAGGTTGCAGGAAACGAACCTGAAGCTGCATCATAAAGGTCGACACAGCCACGCAGATCGTGACACTGTTTTGCATGTCGATATTAAATCGGTGGCATAAGAAACCAAGCGGGAGTGGGCTGGCAATCCCCGGGCGTGTCAGGGCGACGAACCCCTCACACGCGCGCAGTTTGTCAGGCGGATTGCCAGGTCAGACGCGGAGCGGGGGCCTCGTAACATCGCTTGTGCTCGCCGCGATCATTCCTCTGCTTCTCTTCGGCGCGTCTGTTGCATTTCTGCTGGCCGAATCGAGTCGCGCGGCCGCGCGCCGGGATGCAGCCAGCACACTCGAGAGGGTAGTGGATCGCGTGACTGCGGCGCTACGCAAGGAAGTGGACGTGGCACAGGCGCTGGCGGTTCTGCCATCGCTGGACGAACCCAGACTCGATCGTTTCTACATCACAGCGCAGCGCATCGCGCAGAACCGCCCATTGTGGCAAACAGTTTCATTGGCTGATATCAACGGTATCCAGCAAATGAACATCCTTCGCAGGCTCGGTCATCCGCTCGGGCCAGTGGCCGACCGCAGCAGCTTCGAGCAAGCGGTCAGCACAAAGCAGCCCTCGATCGGGGGTGTGGGATTCATCGGGACCGTCAGTGGGAGGCGTCTGGTTTCGCTCTCGGTCCCGATCATCCGCGAAGATCAGGTGCGTTTGGTCCTGACCATCGGAATGTCGCCTGCCGAGATCAGGGGTATCTTGAACAAGGCAGGCGCGCCCCCGGATTGGATCGGCGCAATCATCGATGCGCGCGGCAATATCATTGCGCGCAGCGATGGCAACAACGATTTCGGGCGCCCTGCGAGCGAGGCAGTCCGCTCCGCGATCGCCAGTGCGCCGAAGGGTGAATACAAGGGTGTCGCGGCAAGCGGTGTCGAAGTCGTGACGCTGTATCAGCGCCTGCCGGCGACGAGCGGCTGGACGGTGCACTTCGGCGTGCCTAGCGAGGCGTTGAACGGTCCGGTCTCAAGATCCACGGGCCTCCTGATCGCCAGCTGCACACTTTGCGTTTTGCTGGCTGGCGGGCTGTCTCATGTCACGGCGCGGACGCTGGAAGCGAGCCGTCGTGAACATGACGAATATGCTGCGATCCGGCTCACCCTCAGCGAGGAGCGTGCCGCCATGGCAATCGAGGCAGCAGAACTCGGGACCTGGCGTCTCGAACTCGATGCGGGCACTGTTTCGGGATCTGCGCAAACGAAAGCGCTGATGCGCCTGCCAGCCGCACCGGGCGGCGGTTCGGACCCGATCTGGCCGGCGACCCTTTTCTTCGCAGCCGTCTACTCGGCCGACCGCAGGCGCGTGCGCAAGGCCATGGACGATTGCTGCCAGCGCGGGCTGCCGCTCGACGTCGAATTTCGCGTGCCCGAGCCCAATGGTTCCTATCGGTGGCTGCGCGCGGCCGGTCGAAGCGGAAGTGATGAGGCGGACTCGCCACAGCGTTCCCGGGTCAATATCGTCCAGGGCGTGCTCGCAGATGTGGATGTCGCCAAGCGCGCGCAGGCTGAACGCGTGATTCTTATGAAGCGCCTTGCAGCCGCGCAGGAAAACGAACAGCGACGAATTGCGCGAGAACTCCACGATCAGGTCGGACAAAGTCTGACCGGCCTTTCCCTCGGATTGAAGAGCCTCGAACAGGATCTGATTTCGGAGACTTCTCTGCGTGAGCGAATCGTGTGGCTTGAGTCGCTCACCTTGCAGATCAGCCGGGACATTCACCGAGCCGCCGTCGATCTCCGGCCCGCCGCGCTCGATGATCTCGGTCTCGCGCGGCACTTTCTGCGCTCGCCTGCGATCTGAGCCTGCGTCATTCCGTTATCTTCGACGTGCAGGCCGTAGGGCTTTCGGAGAGACTTCCCTCCAACATCGAAACGGCGGTGTTTCGCATCGCACAGGAAGCCTTCACGAACATCCTCAAACACGCATCCGCTACAACTGCGAGCGTGATCCTCGAACGGCGCGCAGATGTGTTGCACGTTGTCGTGGAAGACGACGGTTGCGGATTCACGGCCGCTAACGTCGCCTCAAGTAGCGAAACCGACTACAAGCTCGGCCTATCCAGCATTCGTGAGCGCCTTGCCATCCTCGCGGGAAGCCTGCGTATCGAGTCCGCGCCCGACCAGGGAACAACCCTTTTCATCGAGGTTCCACTTCAGGAAAGAGGCAGTGATGACGGGTAGCATTCGCATCGGCCTTATCGACGATCACCCGATCGTCATGGCAGGCATTGCGGCTCTCTTGCGGAGCGTGCCGGATGTCACCGTCGTGGGCAGGGCAACCTGCGGCGCCGATGGTCTTGTGATGGTAGCCGAGGCCAGCCCCGACGTCGTGATCATGGATCTCTCGTTGCCCGATTTGAGCGGCCTTTGCCTCGCGCAGCAGATCGTTGAAGCGTTTCCAGCGGTGAAGCTGATTGCGCTGACTGTGAATGAGAGCCGGGCTTACGTGCAGCCGCTGCTGAATGCGGGCGCGCGCGGCTACGTGCTGAAGCGCTCCGCTGCGGACGATCTGGTGCGCGCGGTTCGCGCTGTGGTCGACGGCGGCGTCTATCTCGATCCAGCCGTTGCCGAACAGGCGCTCGCCGATGTGCGCCCGGGCCAGAGCGTAGCTCTTGAAGAGCTGAGTCCCCGCGAAGAGTCCGTCTTACGGCTGACGGCTCAAGGCTTCAGCAACAAGGAAATAGCTGCCCGCATGGACGTCAGCGTCAAGACGATCGAGACCTATAGAGCGCGGGCGACCACGAAAATTTGCTTGCGCTCACGCGCGGAAATCGTTCGTTACGGCGCCTCTCGCGGCTGGCTTGACCCCTCCGAAATCCGTTGATCGTCGGGGGCGTTGGTCATCCAGCACTTTCGGCACGACATATGCTTTACTGTTTCGATCGAAGCATCTCTCGAGCGGGAGCATCTCATGGCACGCCTTATATCCGCACTGGTCATCCTGGCATGTACCTTCGGGGGCGTGGCTGGCGTCCCGGATGCCGCGCGGGCAGCTGATTTTTACGCAGGCAAGACGCTGACCATGATCGTGGGGAACGATGTCGGCGGCGGGTTCGATGCCTATGCGCGCCTCTTCTCGCGCCACTTGCAGCGCGTTATTCCGGGACATCCGACCGTTGTCGTGCAGAACATGCCGGGCGCGGGGAGCGCGACGGCGGCGGCTTTCGTCAGTCGCGTCGCGGCCAAGGACGGCACGTTCATAGGCGTGCTGACGCCGGGCGCGATCGTCGGTCCGCTGTTCGAAGAGCATGGGCACATGCCCTATGACCCAGCGAAATTCATCTATCTCACCAGCGCCGACAGCGGCTCGCGTCTGTGCGTCACCTACCAGAGCGCCAAGGTGAAGACCGTGGCCGACGCAAAAGAGTTCAAGGCCATCATTGGCACGGCAAGTGTCGGTAGCTCTTCAAGCGATTATGCCAAGCTGCACCGTGCAACCTCGGGCCTGAAATTCGAACTCGTTGCCGGATACAAGGGCACCGGCGATCTGCTGCTCGCGATGGAGCGCGGCGAGATCGATGGCTTCTGCGGTGTCGACTGGTCGAGCCTGACCTCGCAACGTCCCAACTGGCTTCGCGACCATCAGGTGAATCTGCTGTTCCAGGTTGGCGTGAAGCCCAATCCGGAACTGGCTGCACTCAATGTGCCAGAAGCCTCGGCCTCAACCACCAGCCCCGAGAACCGCGCGGTCCTTGATCTCGTCACTGCGCAGCAGGTGTTTTCGCGTCCCTACATCATGGCGCCCGGAAACCCGAAGGAAGCTGTAGGCATTTTGCGTGCGGCTTTCGGGGGGCTGTACAATGATCCGCAGTTCATCGCCGATGCGGAGCGCTCCAAGCTCATGCTCGCGCCTGCAAGCGGAGCTGAGGTGCAAGACAGCGTAGAACGCTTGTATCAGGCTCCCCAAGCCGTGGTTGATAAGGCCCGAGATGTGCTGAAATGATCGACCTATACCTTACGGAATAGGCCGTACGTACGCGTTCCGATCGCGCGCCTTTCCTTGCCGTTTGCGCGCGGTGAGCTACCATAATCAGGCCTCGGTCCCTGTTGGAACCACGGAGGTTGATGATGCTCCGCGCGTCTTTCGTCGCCCCCAGATCGCCGCTCATGGCTGTTGCAGTCGCATGTGTCGCCACATTGGGGCTTTGCCTGCCGCTGCCCGCCGCAAGCCAGACAGCAGGGTTTTTGAGTGACTTTCAGGGCGTCTGGAACGGCACGGGCACGCTCACACATCGAAACGGCGCAGCGGAGCGCATTCGATGCCAGGTGACCTATGCACCTGTGGATGCGCGC
The DNA here is from genome assembly GCA_028290085.1 of Hyphomicrobiales bacterium. Taxonomy (GTDB): domain Bacteria; phylum Pseudomonadota; class Alphaproteobacteria; order Rhizobiales; family Beijerinckiaceae; genus Terripilifer. The sequence continues at coordinate 6,619 of JAQGKN010000277.1, read as the reverse complement.
ACGCTGCAGCAAAGGCTGCGCTGCACGAGTGACAGCTCGAGCTTCGACATCGTGGCCAATCTCGTCGAGGACGCGGGGCGTCTCTCAGGCGACTGGACAGAGCTCAGCCGCAACGCGCGCGGGAGCTTGTCCGGGCGGATCAGTCGCGGGTCGATCGGTGCGAATGTCCAGGGGCCCGGTTTCACGGCCTCGGTGTCCATGGCCACGAAAGGCCGGCGGCAATCGGTCAACATCCAGTCGCAGGGTGGCGACATCGCCAGTATCTCGATGACCGTGAACCGGTAAGTCTTGGACGAATTAGACATGTGTCCTCGCAAATGCGGTGCCGTCCATGCCCGATTCAGAGCCTCGGCTAGATCGCTCCTCAAGTGATGGTGCAGCCAGGTTCACGCTCACCGGCGATTGGGTGGCTCGGCATGCCCGCGCGCTCGAGCGCCTGGCCGGCACAGTGCCCACTGGCGCGCCGCGTGTGACCATCGACGTGTCGCGCATCGGACATCTCGATACATTTGGGGCATGGTCAGTCGAGACCCTCTGCCAGTCTGCGCGGGCCGCTGGTATCGATCCGCAGGTTACCGGAACGGCGCGGCAGAATGCGGCAGTCCTCGCGCAAATGCACAAGACTGCATTGCGCCCACCGTCGGCCAAGGCGACGCACCGCGACACTCTGGCAATTCTTGAAGCAACGGGGCGAAGCGTGTTCGAGGCGGGCGCCGATCTGCTTGCGCTCCTGTCCCTGTCTGGCCGGGTATTCTCAAGCTTTGGTCTAGCGCTTAAGTCTCCCGCGACGCTCAAGACAAAATCCATGATCCACCACATCGATCAGGTCGGTGTCCGCGCCGTTCCCATCGTTGGCCTGATGACGCTCCTGATCGGGTGCATCATTGCGCAGCAGGGGTTTTTCCACTTCGCGAAATTCGGCGCTACCGATTACGTTGTCGATCTCGTCGCGGTTCTCGTGTTGCGCGAGATCGGCGTTCTCCTCGTGACGATCATGGTCGCGGGACGCTCGGGCAGCGCCTACGCCGCCGAGATCGGGTCGATGAAGATGCAGGAAGAAATCGACGCTTTGCGCACGATGGGCCTCGATCCTGTCGATGTCCTGATTCTTCCCCGCGTGCTCGCGCTGGTGATCGCTTTGCCGATGCTGACTTTCGTCGGGGTCATCGCCGCGCTTTATGGCGCGGGGCTCGTCGCATGGATTTATGGCGATGTCAGTCCGGCAAGTTATCTTGCGCAACTTCGGGATGCCGTCACCTACACCGACTTCGAGGTGGGGATCATCAAGGCGCCCGTGATGGCGTTGGTCATAGGCATCGTGGCCTGCCGCGAAGGACTACGTGTCGAGGGAAGCGCTGCGGCTTTGGGACGCAGAACAACCGCCTCCGTCGTGAAATCGATTTTTCTCGTCATTGTACTCGACGGCATATTCGCAATCCTGTTCTCAACGCTCGGGATGTGAGCGCATGCGTGCGGTTTCGTTAAGCCCCGCCATTTGTATTCAAGACCTCGTCTCGGGTTTTGAAACAGATATCGTCATCGATCATTTGTCGCTCACCGTGCAGAGGGGTGAAATCATTGGACTGGTGGGTGCCTCCGGCAGCGGCAAGACTGTTCTGCTGCGAACCATGCTCGGGCTTTTGCCCAAAATGTCCGGCTCCATCGAAGTGCTCGGGGAAAATCTCGCGTCCGCCTCACGGGAGGAAGCGCGGGCGGTGGGCGCTCGCTGCGGTACGATGTTCCAGCAGGGAGCTTTGTTTTCTTCGCTGAACGTCCGGGAAAACATCGAATATCCCATGCGCGAATATCTCGATGGATCGGATCGATTGTTTCGCGAGATTGCATTGGCAAAGCTGCAGATGGTGGGCCTGGATTCTGCCGATGCGGAAAAATTCCCGGCGGAATTGTCGGGAGGCATGACCAAGCGCGTCGCGCTCGCGCGGGCCTTGGCACTGGATCCGGAGCTGATCTTTCTCGACGAGCCGACGTCAGGCCTCGATCCAATCGCTGCCGGCGCATTCGACGCGCTGATCCGCGCGTTGCATCAAACACTGAATCTCACAGTCTTCATGATCACGCACGATCTGAATACGTTGAACTCCGTCTGCAAGAGGGTCGCGGCCTTGTATGAAGGGCGGATCATCGCCGATGGGTCGATGGCGACCATGCAGGCATCGGAGCACCCATGGGTGCAGGCGTATTTCTGTGGTGAGCGCGGGCATTCCATTCTTTCATCCCTGCAGGACTCCTGATCATGGAAACGCGTATCCGCTTTGTGGTCGTGGGCCTCTTTACACTCATCGTCGGTTTTGCCGCGTTGTTTTTCGTGCTCTGGATGCAGGGTGACGGAACGTTCGGTAGGCGGCGCGATGTGCACATCAGGTTCGCAGGACCCGCACCAGGTTTGCGTGTCGGCGCGCCCGTGACATTCAACGGGCTTAGAGTCGGCGAGGTCATGCATCTGGCGCTCGATCCGCAGGATCCGGACGGAATTGAAGCCCGCGTTTCCATAGATGCCGCAACGCCCGTGAGCGCGGGAACACGCGTGAGCCTCGACTCCCAGGGCTTGCTGGGCGCGGTGTATGTCTCTCTCTACGGTGGCGCGTCCGACAAGCCTCTGCGATCCATCCGTGGCGGCCCCCCGCCCATCTTGTCGGCGCCGGCGGGAAGTTCACTCGCGATGGACAGCCACAAAACGCTGGAGCAGATCCAGGGTCTGCTCGAGGACAACGCGAAACCGCTGCACGACACGATCGAAAACATCCAGACGTTTTCCGCAGCGCTGGCCCGTAATGCCAACCGCGTGGACGGCATTCTGGAGGGTCTGGAGCGGTTCACAGGCGGCGGAGATAAGCCCCCGCCCATCGCAACCTTCGATCTGGCCGCACCACGATTTCCAGACCTTCTCGCCGGCGCGAGAGAGGCCAAGCTTGTGGTCGCCGATCCGACCTCCGTCGTGACTCTCGATACCCAAAGGTTCCTCTCGCAGAAGCCAGATGGTCAATTGGTGACCTTGAATACGCAATGGAGTGATACAATCCCCAAGCTCGTTCAAAAGCTTGTGCTGCGAACGTTCGAGGATGCGGGTTATCGCTTCGCGACGTCGCCGATAGACGGGCTCGATCCCGATGACCAGTTGCTTCTCGATATACGCACGTTCCAGTTCCTCGAAGGAAAAGTGCCTTCTGCGCGAGTCTCGCTGGGCGCGAAATTAGCGGCGCGGGACGGAAATGTCGTCGACGCCCGGGTCTTCCAAAGCGAAGCGAATGCAGCCAGCCTTGACGGCGGCGAGGCCAGTGCAGCCATGGGACAAGCCTTCGCTTCGGCCACGCATGACATGCTCGTCTGGTTCAAGGAAACGATCAACGCAGAAAAGTAGGCGGTCATTCTTGTAGTTAATAATGTCAACGTAGCTCAGTGTAGACGGTACTCAATCGAACTCATCCACATGGCTCCTTGCAGTCGCACCGGTTCGGCGCATTATTCGGGACAAGGTCACGAAGTATCGCCTACTGTTCACAGCCCTCAATAGCTCAGTTTCGCATTGTCCACGACTTCGAATCCCGTGCGCGTTGCAAATGCAGGGCGGCGTTTTGGTGGGCATATAGAATTCAGACCGAAATGATCTCCGGTATTTTGTTCCAGAGTCGCGGAGTGTTGAACTGTGAGTCGAGCAGACGCTATCTCCCCGATGCGGAAGGCCAATACCGCGTCGATGGTGCTCATTCCCGGCGGTACATTCCGAATGGGCTCGAACTGTCACTATCCCGAGGAAGGCCCCGTCCACGAAGAGACGGTTGAAAGCTTTCATATCGATTCAGCGCCTGTGACGAACGCGCAATTCGCAAGCTTTGTCGCAGCGACGGGCCACGTCACTGTTGCCGAAATCGCTCCCGATCCGAGGATGTACCCCGGCGCCAAGCCGGACATGTTGAAGCCCGGCTCGCTTGTCTTCTCGCCGCCGCCCCACCCTGTTGATCTCAGCAATATCGCGAACTGGTGGACGTTCGTCTTCGGTGCGAATTGGCGGCACCCCTATGGCAAGCGCAGTTCGCTCGCCGGGCTCGAGGACCATCCCGTCGTTCACGTGGCCTATACGGACGCGCTGGCTTACGCGCTTTGGGCGGGCAAGAAATTGCCGACGGAAGCCGAATGGGAATATGCGGCGCGCGGCGGCCTGGACCAGGCGGAATTCGCATGGGGCGGGGAATTGACGCCCGGCGGCCGTCATATGGCAAACACCTGGCAGGGTCCGTTCCCACACGAAAACTCAATGGCCGACGGATACGTGCGCACCTCGCCGGTGGGTGCGTTTCCACCAAACGGCTACGGCCTCTTAGATACAATCGGCAACGTCTGGGAGTGGACAGGCGACTGGTATTCGCAAACTCACCAGCGCGTGCAGATAGCACCATGCTGCGGAGCGTGTCGTCCGCGCGATGCACGAGAAGAAGACAGCTTCGATCCGCGCCAGCCGAGCATCAGTATTCCACGAAAGGTGCTCAAGGGCGGCTCGCATCTGTGCTCGCCAGATTATTGCCGCCGCTACAGACCAGCAGCGCGGCACGCCCAACCGATCGATACGTCGATGAGCCATATCGGATTTCGGTGCGTCACAAGAGTGAGGAGTGAGTGATGAGTGCAGGTCCTGCGGATGGGAAAGATCAGGTGAAGCCGGCAGCTACCGCGTCCATGAGCCGGCGCGGCATGCTTCTCAATGGCACCGTCACCCTCGCGGCCGGCGGGCTGCTGTCGGCCGTCGCCGGCTCGGCGCAGGCCCAGGTGCAGCAGCAGCCGCGACCGCAGGCGACCCCAGCGGGGCAGCGACCCAACATTGTTGTCGTCATGGGCGATGATATCGGGATCTGGAACATCGGCGCCTATCATCGCGGCATGATGTCGGGGCGCACGCCCAACCTCGACAAGCTCGCCTCGGAAGGCATGCTGTTCACCGATTATTATGCCGAGGCGAGTTGCACGGCCGGACGCGCGGCCTTCATCACCGGCGAACTTCCCGTGCGCACCGGCATGACGACAGTCGGCCAGGCCGGCTCGCCGATCGGGCTTCCGGCCGAGGCGCCCACGATTGCGACGGCGCTGAAAAGCATGGGTTACGCCACCGGACAGTTCGGCAAGAACCATCTCGGCGACCTCAACGAGTTCCTGCCAACAGTGCACGGCTTCGACGAGTTCTTTGGTTATCTCTACCATCTGGATGCGATGGAAGACCCGGCGCATCCCGGCTATCCACAAAAGCTGCTGAATGACGTTGGGCCGCGCAACATGGTCCACAGCTGGGCAACCAATGTCGACGACCCCACGGTGATGCCGCGCTGGGGGAAAGTCGGCAAGCAGAGGATCGAGGACGCGGGTACACTTTATCCAAAGCGGATGGAAACCGTGGACGATGAGATCCGCGATTTGTCCTTTCAATTTATCGACAAGGCGAAAGCTGACGGAAAGCCCTTCTTCCTCTGGCTGAATCCGACGCGGATGCACATCGTGACGCATCTGTCGCCCAAGTACGAAGCCATGCGCAATTCCGAAAATGGCTGGACCATTCACGAGGCCGGCATGGCGCAGCTCGATGATGACGTCGGTCTGCTGATGCAGAAGCTCAAGGACATGGGCGTCGACAACAACACGATCGTCGTCTTCACCACCGACAACGGCACGGAAAACTTCACTTGGCCCGACGGTGGCCAGACGCCGTTTTTGGGCGGCAAGGGCACAACCTATGAAGGTGGTTTCCGTGCACCCGCCATGATCCGCTGGCCGGGCCACGTGCCTGCCGGTGTCATGGGAAATGGCATCTTCTCAGGCCTGGATTGGTTCCCGACGCTCGTGTCGGCGGCCGGCAACCCAAACATTGCCGACGAACTGAAAAAGGGCAGGGAGCTGGCGGGACAGACTTACAAGGTGCATCTCGATGGCTATGATCAGACACCGATGATCACCGGAAGTGGCCCGTCGAACCGGCGTGAGGTCTGGTACTTCGCGGAGAGCACGCTGGGTGCCGCTCGCGTCGACGACTTCAAATATACGTTCAAGGAACAGCCCGCTGGCTGGCTCGGTGACACCATCACGTTGGGGGCGCCAACAGTCATCAACCTGCGCCTGGACCCCTTCGAGAGAACCGCTTTCTACAAGGGCACCAACAATGGCTCTCTTGAATTCATGGAATGGTACAAATACGAATTCTGGCGCTTCGTGCTCGTGCAGCAAAAGGTCGAGGAATTGGCGAAGACGGCCATTGAATTTCCGCCGATGCAGAGAGGTGCGAGCTTTGGTCTGAGCGCAGTCAAGGCGCAGATCGAAGACGCCATGCGCCGCCGCAGCCAGTAACTATCGGACGAGGAAAGATGACGAACATGCGGGCGGCTCGAATGGGCCGCCCGCATTGCGTAGATCTACCGCACCTCGGTCAGACGCAAATAGGGGCGTGGCGCATCCCAGCCTTGTGGGAAGGCTTTCACGGCCTCGTCGTCCGCAATCGATAGTGGAATGATCACCTTCTCGCCGGGGCGCCAGTCGGCAGGCGTCGCGACGCTTGCGCGGTCAGCGAGTTGCAACGCATCGATCACACGCAGGATTTCATCGAAATTGCGGCCGACATTCA
>JAQGKN010000031.1 GCA_028290085.1 Hyphomicrobiales bacterium | reverse complement strand
ATGCCGTCTCGGGATTGCTGTCGCTGGTAGTGAAAACCATTGTCGGCCGCGCTCGTCCGCGTCTGCTCGATATTGTTGGACCCTTCCACTTCGATTTGTTCTCGCTGAAGTCGGCCTTGCTGAGCTTTCCCTCCGGCCATTCCGTAACGGTGCTGGCAAGCGCGACCGCGCTCGCCTTCATGGCGCCGCGTGCGGGCTGGCCCGCCTTTGCAGTGGCGCTGCTCGTCTGCATTTCACGCGTCGTCACCGGCGCGCATTACCCCAGCGATGTCATCGGCGGCATGGCGCTGGGTTTCGCCACGACGATCTTCGCGCGTCGTGCCTTTGCAGACCGCGGTATCGTCTTCCGCTCCGGTCCGCAAGGCATCGTGCTGCGCGGCGCCGGCCTGGTCGCGCCCGCCTTGCGGCAGATCGCTTCGGACTGGCGTGCAAAGCCGATCAGGAGCCCTGAATGAACGAGTTACCCAGCGTTTCGGTGGTCGTGCCCGTGCGCAACGAGGCAGGCAACATCGAGGCGCTCGTCACCGAGATCGAAGCCGCCCTGTCAAAATCCGGTGCATTCGAGATCGTCTATGTCAACGACGGCTCGACCGACGGCACGTCGGGGGAACTCGCTCGTCTCTCTGTTTCCCGTCCGCACCTGCGCGAGATCCTGCATGAGGCCTCCTGCGGGCAGTCGGCTGCGGTGCGCAGCGGTGTGCGCGCCGCGCACGGCTCCATCATTCTCACCCTCGACGGCGACGGCCAGAACGACCCGTCCTTCATGCCGGCCTTTCTGACGGCTCTGCGTGCCGCAGGCCCCGGCTGCGGTCTCGTGCAGGGGCAGCGCGTCGGGCGCAAGGACACGGGCTTCAAGCGCATGCAGTCGCGCATCGCCAACAAGGTTCGCGCGGCCGTGCTGAATGACGGGACGCGCGATACGGGCTGCGGCTTCAAGTGCTTTCCGCGCGAGGCTTATCTGGCTTTGCCTTATTTCGATGCGCTGCACCGGTTCATGCCGGCGCTGATCCGGCGCGAGGGCCTATCCATCGCCTATGTCGATGTGGTCGACCGTCCGCGCCTGACCGGCGTGTCCAACTACGGCTTTTTCGACCGGCTCTGGGTCGGCATCGTCGATCTGGCGGGCGTGCGCTGGCTTCTCACGCGACGCAAGCGCGTGCCTGTAGCGACGGAGGTGGTCCGGTGATCTTCAGTCTGTCGCGTTATCTCAGCGATTATCTCTACGACGTCTTCGTCCAGCGCTTCGACTTCTGGCTGGCTTTCGGCATCGTCGCACAGCTCATCTTCACCGCGCGCATGCTCGTGCAGTGGATCGCCAGCGAGCGGGCAGGCCAGAGCGTCATGCCAATCGCATTCTGGGTGCTCTCGGTCGTCGGCGGATTGATGACTCTCCTCTACGGCATCGAGCGCCGTGAGGCCGTCATCATAATGGGGCAGGCGCTGGCCGTGTTCATTTACGTGCGCAACATGATGCTCATCATAAAGAACCGTCGGAAGATTTGACGCCTCAGCCGGCTTCGCGCAATCGCTCGAAACCGCGTTCGAGGTCCTCCGTCAGGTCCTCGATGTCCTCGAGCCCGACCTGGAAGCGGAGCGTCGGGCCACCGGGGATCCACGTTGTTGCGGTCCGGTAGGTCCTGCAATCGAAGGGGATGACGAGGCTCTCGTAACCGCCCCACGAATAGCCCATGCCGAACAATTCCAGCCCGTCGAGCATGGCCGCCACGGCCTTGTCCGAGTAGGGCTTCAGCACGACCGAGAACAATCCCGACGCGCCGAGGAAATCGCGCTTCCAGATGTCATGGCCGGGCGCGCCGGGCAGGGCAGGGTGCAGCACCTGCACCACCTCTGGCCGCGTTTGAAGCCAGCGGGCCAGCGCGAGGCCCTGACGCTCAGCCTCGCGCAGGCGCAATTCCATCGTGCGCAAGCCGCGCAAGGCGAGGAACACGTCTTCCGGCCCCGCGCACATTGCGAAGGCATCGAAGGTCGAGCGCAGCTTCGGCCACCATGCGGGATTGGCGGAGATGAGGCCGAGCATCAGGTCGGAATGGCCGGACAAATATTTGGTACCCGCTTCGATCGCGAGGTCGACGCCACGTTCATGCGGCGGAAAAAACAGCGGCGTTGCCCAGGTATTGTCCATGATGACGCAAAGTCCGCGCTGATGCGCCACTTCGCTGATCGCAGGTATGTCCTGCATCTCGAAACTCTGCGATCCCGGCGCCTCTACCAGAACCACACTCGTGTTTTCGCGGATGAGAGCGCCGATGCCTGAGCCAACGAGTGGATCGTAATAGCTGGTCTCCACGCCCATGCGGGCGAGAATAACGTCGCAGAAATGGCGAGTTGGCCGGTAGGCGGAATCGGTGACGAGGATGTGGTCGCCACTTTTCACTGCGGTCAGCAAGGCGAGCGTGATGGCAGCCAGGCCGGTGGGCACCAGCACCGTGCCCGCCGCGCCGGCGATTTCGGTCCAGGCCTTTTCCAGCGCTTCGGTCGTCGGCGTGCCCTTGGTGCCGTAGGTGAAGCGCGCATGATGGTCGTGCAATGCTTCGA
>JAQGKN010000233.1 GCA_028290085.1 Hyphomicrobiales bacterium | reverse complement strand
CGGGTATTATAACTTAACGCCAGAAGGTAAGGCGTCCGTGGATCGGGCCCGAGCCATGGTGAAGGCCGGTCAGGGCAACCAAGTCGCCACCTTCAGCAACAATAATCAAGGGCGTTCGCTGCAGGTGGAAACCACGGCGGCTAACTACCTCAGCTACTTCGACCCAAACGGACCGTGTGACATGCATCGTACGGCCGGGTCAGTCGGTGTTCCAGCGATGTGGATCGCCGGTACGAACGATCAGGTGCTGAACTGGGGGGCTGACATCGGCCGTCGTGTCACTGCGCGTCCGAAGAGCGCCTACGTGGTCCTTCCAGGAGCCACCCACGTTTCAACACCGTCCCAAGCATCCGGGCAGATCGTCACCTGGCTGCAACAAGTTTGATCGAACCTCCGGCTTTTCTTCACGGGCCTCGTCAGAAAACCAGCACTACGATTCGCGATGCATCGTCGAGTTGTAGTGCGGTTTTGCGCGCGTGATCCACGCCTGTCCGAACCTTCTCATGGCTGAGCTATTAAAGAAGACAGCCTCTGAGGAACCCGACGTGCAAGACCCCACTCGCGAGACGCCAACCGACAAGACCTGGATGCAGCGCATCGAGGTTCGATGGCTCCTTGCCCTTTTGGCGACGGCGGCGCTGGTCCTTGTTTTCGGACTGCTTGCGGAAGAGGTGATGGAGGGGGACACGAGCGCCTTCGACCGCCACCTCATCCTGCTGCTTCGCGATCCTGCCAATCCCGGGCATCTGCTGGGACCGCCGTGGCTTGCCGAAGCGCTTCGCGATCTCACCAGCCTCGGCAGTGTCCTCGTGCTCTCGACCGTCATCGTCATCGTGCTCGGTTATCTTGCGCTCACGCGCAATCGTTTCGCGTTTTCTTTTGTTCTTGGCGCAGTCGTGGGCGGTGAGATCATCAGTACAGTTCTGAAGATAGTGTTCGAACGCGCGCGCCCCGATCTCATTCCCGGCGCGCCGCTGGTCTTCTCGGCGAGCTTCCCAAGCGGACACGCCATGTTATCGGCGGTGACCTATCTGACTTTGGGCGCGATGCTCGCCCGGCTTGAACCTCGCCGCGCCGTGAAGGTCTACTTTCTGGCCGTCGCGTTCGCGTTGACGATTCTCGTGGGCGTCAGCCGCGTGGCATTGGGGGTTCATTGGCCGACTGATGTCTTGGCCGGCTGGTGTGGCGGCGCTGCCTGGGCGCTTCTTTGCTCGATCGTCGCGGCAGGCCTCCGGCCGCGCGATCTTGGTGCAGCGCAGTAAGAGCCGGAGCTGACGAGCTATCGGCCGATGTCGCCATTTCAGTGCAAAAAATGGCGGGTTCTGGGAGCCTGGCGGCTGTTCGCGCCGCTGAAAGCGGCACGTGCCTGCGCCATTCGTCCTTTAGCCCCCCCCGACGATCGTGGGGGGTGGTGCCGGCAGGGCACCGGCAAGATGACGTAAGTGCTTCCACTGTCGAAGCAATATGCGGCACGGGTCCGGTGCGTCCTAGTCTTTGGACGGAGCCGGCTGCACCTTGTACGCGAGACCCGAGTATATTAAGGTTAATAACTTCTTGAGGCTACGTAATTCCTCAGCTGTCCATGGAGGTATTCTCGACCGAAAGAAAGCTTGCCGTTCTTTTAAATAAATCCGCTGGGCTAGGAGTGCCTAGTGGCAGGCTAGATATATTCTTATAATATTAGTTTACGAACTAAATAATTAACAAAATTTTGAGGATTTTACATGGTTAGTGTTGCATTGCTGCCGCCCGCCGTGGCCGGGCAAAATTCATTGTTGAAGACATTTGGTATTGCTCTGACAGGTGCGGCAACGACCGCTGGGGCTGCCGCGACCGGTGCGGCAACGGCCGCAAATCTCAGTTCGTCCAAAGCGCATGACCAGTTCGAAAAGGCATTCAAGTCGTTCGAGGATGATCTCGTTCGGGCCAATGCTGGAAGTGCCGCAGCTGCCTGGACAGGAGGGAAACCTAACGTCGATACGGACGCGATTGCCCGAGACATCATCAAGCATGGGCGCAGCGACCCTCGATACCAGCATTGGTTGAAGGCCCTCCATGGAGATGAGCAAAAGGGTTACGAATATGCGTGCGCACGCAACTCGGCCATGAATGACCGCAATACAGATATGGTCAATGCGATCATTTCATTGGCCTATCACGCATCTAACAAGGAAATATGCCTGCTTAGCGAGGATGATCCTGACTTTTTGATGCACATCACCCAGTTTGCGCGGCTTGGTCTGACCGGCACGGCCGAATATGGGAAGAATGTCGATAAAATCATCGAAAAAGGTCGGGCGGGGCTTGCCGAATTGTCGCGCGAGCGGGCGCGCCCCGCGCGCAAGCTGCTCAACGATGTCGCCCTCGGAAATGGCAGCGATGGAATTGTCGATCGGATCGTGCTGTCCGGTGGCTTCTGGAGCCTGGGTTATCTGCCCATGGCTTCCAGCGCCACGGATGTTTCCCGATATAGCGAGGCGGTGGTGAGCACCGCCCGAATTCTGTCGGAGGGCAAGACCAAGATCCAGTCGCTCCTTGGGAAATATGGAGCGGATACCATCGAAAGGGCGCTCGAGCTCCTCGGAATTTCCGATCGGCAGATTCTGAACTATGCGCATTGCGCAGCGCTGGGCGGTGTGGGGAGTGGCGGCCTTTTGCGGGCACCCTGGTCCCCGCAAGGCAAGGCTGCTTATAATGCCATGGCCTGTGCTTTGCGCATGCGGGCGGCTCTCGTTGACACCAATGGGGCCTTTGGATCCGCTGACTGGACGCTGGGTTCGGCGCACGCCGCCGTCACCAGCGGCGTTAAAAAGGCCGAGGTTTATCGCTATCCAGACCAAGTCGCGCACGCGATGATTTATGGAGAGGCGTCCACAAAGCAATGGTGGATCGGTATCTCCGAAGCCCAGTCCGTGTTCGGCGGACTCAATTTTAATCACGCACACTGGAGTAACAAGAGAGCGTCTGCTATCGAGCTCATCAATAATACAGTCATCAACACGACTACCGCGAAGGACAGCGGCCTTTTCGTTCTCTCAAAAGACGGTTTCAGGCGGATAGAAATTGCACTTGATAATCTTATGGCTAAATACAACGGTCCGAACAAAGCGCTTTATAGGAGGCTATTAGGAGAGATGACGCAAAATGTGACTATGGCGACAGGGAATGTGGCAAAGTCAATAGAGTTTGCGGCTGGGATGGTAGGTGCCATCCATACTTGGAATGCTGGTGTGGTTCGTGGTCTTGTCAATCTTCAAGTCATCAACACACAGTTAACAGGCTGCTGAAAAACTCCTTCCATTTCGGCTTCGGTAGTGATTCCGTCGCTTTGGAAGGGGATCGGTGTCCTGCGCGGGATGGAAGACG
>JAQGKN010000215.1 GCA_028290085.1 Hyphomicrobiales bacterium | reverse complement strand
CGATGAAAAAGATCATGATGCTGGCCGGAAACTCCCATCTCGCCACCTGCCTCGGCGGCGTGGCTCAGGCTCAGAACGGCGGCGTTGCTGCCGGCGCAACGACCGGCGCAGTCGGCGGAGCTATCGTGGGCGGCCCGATCGGCGCTGTGGTCGGCGGCGTCGGTGGCGCGATTGTGGGCGGTCTCGCCGACAACAACCAGCCGAAGTTTCGCGAGTACGTCGTGCACGAGAAGCGCCCGTCCTATGTGTATCGTGAAGACCTGCGCGTCGGCGCCGAGCTGCCCACCAGCGGCGTGGAATATTACGATGTGCCCCCGGAATACGGCGTGAAGGGCTACCGCTACACGGTCGTCAACAACCGCACCGTCCTCGTCGATCCGCGCACGCATCGCGTCGTCCAGATCGTTGAATAAGTAAAGTCATCCGGCCCCGCACCTCTCCAGAAAGTGCGGGGCCGTCTTTTTAGGGCAAAGTCCATGGTCAAGCCGCTTGCATGCTCAGCATAAGTGCGGCACTTCTCGGGTCTGACCCGAGGGCTCCTATCTCATGGCATTGCGTCTCACCCGTGTTTTCGCGCATCGCAATTATGCGTGGTTCGTCGGAGGTGGGACGCCGAGTTACATCACATCCTGGATGCAGCGCGTCGGTGTCGGCTGGCTTGCCTGGGAGTTGAGCCACTCGCCGCTCTGGCTCGGCATCGTCGCCGCAGCCGATCTCGCACCCATGCTGGTGCTGTCGCCCATCGCAGGCGCAATTACCGACCGCCACACACCCCTGAAACAATTGCGGTTCACGGAATCGCTGCTGTTTGCGCAGTCGCTCGCCCTGTTCGTGTTCATGCTGATGGGCGTTCTGTCGATCTGGCTGCTTGTCGTCCTGTCGCTCTGGTCGGGGCTCGTCTACCCCTTTCATCAGGCGGCGCGCCATTCCGTGGTGCCCGCTATCGTGCCACGCGCTGATTTCCCCACCGCCATCGCGCTCGATTCGGCGTTGTTTCAAGTGTCACGTTTCATCGGCCCCTCGATTGCGGCGATCATCATTCCCCTGTTTGGCGTTGGCGGCACGTTCTTCGCCCATGCGATGGGCAGCACGCTATATCTCGTCGCCCTCTACAAGCTCAATTATCCGGCGCCCGCGCGCGTCTCGAAAGAGGGCCGCAGCATTCTTGCCGACGTAAAGGAAGGGCTGGCTTATGTCGCCGGAGACATCGGCATCTGGCCTCTATTCCTGCTGCTCAGCGTCGCCTCCATCCTGCTGAGGCCGATGCAGGACATGATGCCGGGCTTTGCGGGAGAAGTGTTCAATTCGGGCGCCGTCGGGCTGGCGTGGCTCACATCCAGCATGGGCATCGGCGCCGCGATCAGCGCCGTCTGGATTGCCAGCCGTGGACGTTTGAAGGGGCTGACGCTGGTGGTGTTCAGCGGATTTCTCGGGCTGATACTGGCAACGGCCGCTTTCATTCTCTCGCCCGAGCTGTGGATGGGCACGATATTTTCCGGCCTGTCGGGCTTCACGCTCAACACCATGTCGACGAGCATCCAGGCTCTCGTGCAATCATCGCTGCCCGATAACATGCGCGGGCGCGTCATGTCGCTCTACGGCATGATCTGGCGCGGCGCGCCGGCGCTTGGCGCGCTGACAGCGGGCCTCGCAGCCGAACGCTTCGGCTTGCGCGCCACGTTCGCGGTGGCGGCCGGCATCTGCTTTATCGTGTGGCTGGTCGCGCTGCCGTCGCGCAAGGCGGTCGCATTGGTGGCCGAGCGCTCACGCGACACGCCCGGCCCCAAACGCGGATAACAGGTCTTCAGTGACTGAGCAGCTTCTTTGCCCGGTCGACGATGGGTTGCGGCGTCGCATACATGGCGCCGACGATCTTCTGCACGTCCTCGCCGGTCGTGGGATCGACGTCGGCGCGCATGATCGCGGCTTCAGCGAGGAAGGCCGGGTCCTTCATCGTCGCGTCAAACGCACGGCGCAGGTTCCTGGCTTTGGCTTCCGGAACGCCGGGCGGCGCGACAAAGGCGCGTGAGATGGCCGTCGTGCCGATCAGCAGAGTGAGCAACTGCCGGTCCGCGTCTGTTTTGGCGAGATCCATGATCAGCGGGACATCGGGCAGTTCCGCACTTTTCTGAAGTCCCAATTGTACGAGAACGTTGACGCGCTTCTTCGTCAGCCAGTCCGGCTGGGTGCTCTTCAGCGAAGACAGGCTCCAGCCACAACGCCCGTCGACTTCGCCGCTCTCAATAGCGAGAATCGTTTGCTGGCTGCCGAGGTAACCGGTCACGATCTTGAATTTCGTGCCCAGCAATTCATTGAGAACAATCGGCAGCGTGTCAGTCTCCGAGCCCGCGCCCGTACCGGCGACCACGACATCGCGCTTTTTGGCATCGTCGATCGTCTTCACAGGCGATTCATTGCGCACGATACAGAGGCTGACGTCCTTGCTGATCGCGCCTATCCAGGTGAACTGGCTCATGTCATAGCCCGGATTGCGATCGCCGATCAGCGGCTCAAGGATGGGCCCGCCAGCGAAGATCGCCATGGCGGTGCCGTCTCGCGGGGCCGATTGAACGAGATAGGTCGCAGCGCGGATGCCGCCCGCACCGGGCATTACCTGCACGATGACGTTGGGCTCACCGGCGATGTGGCGGCCGATGTGGCGGCCCAGAAGGCGCGCAAACAGATCTATACCGCCGCCTGCTGTG
>JAQGKN010000193.1 GCA_028290085.1 Hyphomicrobiales bacterium | reverse complement strand
GCCCTTCCTCCGCATACCAGTCGATAATGTCCGCGCCCATCAGCGTTTCGATGCGTGCTTCCGCGAACACCTTGCCCTGCTCGCGCACCAGTGTGCGCGCAATGCTGTCATGCCGTTCACGAAACAGATGGGCGGCGCGGCGCATGACAAGCGCGCGATCATAAGCCGACATGCGACTCCAGACGCGAAACCCATGTTCCGCGGCGGCGACGGCATTGTCGAGATCCGCCTTGCCGGCGTGCGGCAGCGTAGCGATCGCCTTGCCCGTCGCCGGATCGACGACCTCCTCGCTGCGTCCGCTCGCGCCGGTCTTCTTCCACTCGCCTGCGATGAAAAGTGCTAGATCGGGATACATCGACGCCTCTCACTGAAGTCGCGGAACAGGTACGGATCCTCAGCCGCCGATAACCGCAAGGAAATCGCACTGAATGAGAACGCCCGGCTCCATGGGCGCTTCCATGATCTGACGCGCGGGACGTGTCGGCGCGTCGGGAAACATCTTCGTCCATTCGTGATTGATAGGTGGGCGCACGATCGGCGCCATCCAGAACGTCACCTTGATGATGTCGTCGAGACTCGCGCCCGCCGCCTCCACCGTGTGGCGTATATTCTCGAACATGAAGGCGCATTGCTGCTCGAGAGTCGGGGGGAACTCATGTGTCTGTGGATCGACGCCGCGGATCAGTCCCGACGCGACGATGCCGCCGATTCGGGCCGCGTTCGGAATGGGATTTACATGGCTGAACTGGCTGATGTAAACGGCGCGACGATCCATAGCTTTCCCCGTGCGTTTCCTTGGCGTCCCGGCGCTCTTTCGCGGTGCCTGTCAGTAAGGACAAATGACGTTCAGGAGCGCCTGCCGCCCTTCCTTCACCACTATATCGCGCGCGCGGCGCAGCGCAGCTTGAAGATCGGCGGGCTTCTCGACCCGCTCCCCGTATCCGCCATGCGCCTGGACGGCGAGTTCGTAATTCGGCGAGGGATTGAGGTCGGCCATGAAGTTGCCGTCGTCCTCGCCCGCGACGCCGTCCTTAAACATGGACAAGGTTGCGCTGCGCACGGCGCCATAGCGACTGTTGTTGATGATGATGGTCAGCACCGGCAGCTTGTGCGCCTCGGCGGTCCAATGCGCCGCCATCGGATTCGAGAAGATGTAAGAGCCGTCGCCGAGCACCGCGACGCAGAGTTTTTCAGGCGCGGCGGCCTTGGCGCCAAGCGCTGCGCCCAGTCCCCATCCGAGCCCGCCCGATGAGCTAAGCCCATAATACGTGTCCGCCTGCTCGCGCGGGCAATGGTCCTGCATCAAGGAATATTCGTTGAAGATCACCGCATCGGGACCGACCGCCTCGCCGATCAGCCGGCTGAGAAATGCGAGCGTAATGACATCGTCCTTCGGCTGCGACGCGTTTGCGAGAGCCGCGCGCCGGGCGACGTTTTTCTCGGCAATCGCGCTGCGCCGCTGTTCAATCGTCTCCGTCGGCAGCTTTGCGGACGCGAGCGCCGCTTCGAGCGCGGTGAGCGCACTCTTGGGAGTGGCCGTGATGGCGAGATCGGCAGGGAAACTGCGCATCGGATAGCGCACGAAGGCTGGATCCTCGCCGATCGCCGCAACGCGGCAATTCAGGCCGGGCCCGCCATGCGTGTCGGGAATATAGGGCACGTCGCATTCGATCTCGATGATGAGATCGGCGTCCTTCATCAACTGACCGGGATCGAAGCCCATATGCATGGGATGGCTCGAGGGAAGACAAACTGCGAGCTGCCGATGCGTGACGACAGGCAGCGCATACGTCTCGGCGAGGCGCGCGAGCACATCCATCGAGTCCGCGCCGCTCGACGTCGTGATGACGAGCGGCGCTTTCGCATGAGCGATCCAGCCGGCCAGCACGTCGATCGCGGCGGGATCCGGATGAGGGCGCGAGGGAATGTTGCGCGGCTTATCCGGCGTGTAGGAAGCGGGGAGCGGCGCTGAAAGCGGTTCGCGCGGCAGCGTGAGATAGACCGGCCCGCGCGGGCTCGTCATCGACACTTCATGAGCGCGCGAGACGACGTCGCCGATCTGCTCGGGCATTCGCAATTCGTAATCCCATTTCACCGCCTCGCGCAGCATCGCCGCCTGGTCGAACATTTCCTGACCCCAATGGACCGGACGGCTACGGCTGCCGAAGGAATCCTTCTCGGTGATCGGCGTCCGCCCTGCGACGAGGATCAGCGGAATGCGATCGCGGCTCAGGTTCAGAATGTTATTGATGGCGTTGGCCGTGCCGACATTCACATGCAGCATGACGGCCTGCGCGCGGCCCGTCATGGCGTAGGCGCCATGCGCCATGGCCACCGCGAGATTCTCGTGCGGCACGACAACGGCCGTCGGCACTTTCACATTGCTGCGCGCCGCACGGCCGTAAGCTTCGACCACCGGAGGAAAATCCGTGCCCGGATTTGCAAAGAGGAAATCGACGCCGTGCTCGTGCAGCGATTGCAGGAAGGCTTCCGCGGCGATGCGCTTGCGCCCGCCAACGGCTTCGTTACGCGAGGTCATGTCCTGAGCCATCGAATTTCCTGCTAGACTGGTCGTCGCCCCCCGGCGCGCGCGCAACCTGCGCCACACGCCCCTTGGCCCGGAGTATAGTGCAATATGTTGGCACGTTACAAGTCTCGTTGGTTCGCAGTCACAACAAAGCGCTGGGCCAAAATACGAAAACATGTTGACGGAAATTGCGCCTGTGCTACAGGGGAAAGCGCGTGCTTTCGAGCAGGCGTCAAGGCTATTTCGCATTCACGGCGGACCCCCGGCCCCTGTGGCCATTCTCCGAGTCCGCCCGACCTGCAGGGTTGAGCATGGATCTGCAGTACAGCGCCGAGGAGAAAGCATTCCGGGCGGAGGTCCGCGCTTTTATCGTGGAGAATCTCTCGCCAGAACTTCGCGAGGGCATGCTGCGCGGCGGCTATCTCATTCCGGAACACGTCATCGCCTGGCAACGCCTGCTGCACAAGAAAGGCTGGGCCGTTCCGCACTGGACTGTCGAGTGGGGCGGCGCTGGATGGACCGCGATCCAGGAATCCATCTTCACCGAAGAACTGCAACGCGCGCCCGCGC
>JAQGKN010000180.1 GCA_028290085.1 Hyphomicrobiales bacterium | reverse complement strand
CCCCGCTGTCAAAACCCACTGAAGCGCCTCAGCAACACAGGCCGGACAGGATTAGCATTGTTCGAGCATTCACCGACGAATATAGACGCATCATCAGTGATCGTAGCACCTTCGGTCTGATTATTCTGGCGCCTATCATTTACGGCGTGTTCTACCCACAGCCCTACCTCGGCCAACTTATCAAAGACATCCCCATTGCCGTCGTGGATGACGATTCCTCCGACGTTAGCCGCACGATCATCCAGGCAGTCAGTCATGAGATTTCAGGAATAAGAGTTCCTGAGAGTAAATTGGCGCGCGACGCAGCTCAGGTTGTTCGTAACACCGAAGGCGATTTGCTGTTCCAACATTCCATGCGGGTTTATTATTGGGCTGCCATGAACGCCGGGCGCCGGGGTGTGAGGTTTGACCCGGAACTTCTCTTCGTCGCGGCAATGTTTCACGATTACGGGCTGACGGCAGCTTATGGAGAAAGCCACCTCCGCTATGAAGTGGATGGAGCGAATGCTGCACGCGATTTCATGCGTAGTCACGGCATTCCGGAAGCTGATGCACAGAGAGTCTGGCTTGCGATTGCACTCCATACGACGAATGGAATTTCAAGACATCTGTTCGCCACCGCTGCACTTCTTGCCGAAGGAGCCAATATGGACCTTGTCGGCGCAGGCTATGACGACTTCACCGCGGCGCAGCGAAGCGCCGTCGTCACGGCTTATCCGCGTCCGTCACAATTCGCGGAAAGTTTCTTGCAAACCCTCTATGACAGTCTGCAGCACCGTCCTGAGACCACGCAAGGCACCGGTTTGGCCGACGTAATGGCCTATAAGGATCCTAATTTCCGTCGCAGGGACTTCAGCAATCTGATGCGGACATCGCGCTGGGAGATGGGACAATAGCCTCAGCGAACTACGGCTCGAGTGGCCTTTGAAAAGACATGACGCGTGAACAAGTTTCCGGTCACAATGGCGGTCAGTTAATGATCGGGCGTAGTGAGCACGCGATCATTCGTGTCGACGACGAACACCGCGAGCAGCTTCGCCGGCTCTGTCGAACTCACATTCCGACTGACAACGTGACGCGAACCCGGATTCTCATAGAAGCTCTCGCCGGCGCGAACGGTTCGCACTGGCTCGCCTTCGACCTGCGTTTCGATCGCGCCAGAAACGACGTATCCAAAGATGAAGGCCGATTTCGCATGCGTGTGCGCGGCCGATGCACCGCCCGGCGAATAGTCGACGACGACGGCG
This sequence comes from Hyphomicrobiales bacterium, assembly GCA_028290085.1. GTDB lineage: Bacteria > Pseudomonadota > Alphaproteobacteria > Rhizobiales > Beijerinckiaceae > Terripilifer. The sequence goes on along the minus strand of JAQGKN010000180.1, from coordinate 4,159 downwards.
ACCAAAGACTTGCCGGGAATGTTTGGTATCGCGCGGTCGAAGTTCGGAATAACGGCTTCACCCGGGCCTTGTGCAGCAGCCGGTGTCGCAACGGCAAGGCAGGCCGCAGCCAGGATGGATTTTAAGTTCATGGCGATGGTCCTCCACCTACTTAAACTTCGTGTTCTCGCTGATGAATTTGGCGCCGTCGCAGGATATTTAGATGCGGCGGGTAGCCCTGAAGAGGTTGGATCCGATGGGCGATCACGACAACTATCCAGACGTCTAATTTTTTTCGATCACGCAGAGCCCAAGCTGTCCTGAACGCTCATTGCCGCGCACGGCTTGGCGCCGGAAGTTTGCGTCCTAAGTACCGCCCTGAGGCAAGCTTCAGGCGGATACCGATCTAATCTGAAGCACGACGCCTCATCTTGGAGGTCGGGATGCAATTAGGTGTAATAGGCTTGGGTCGCATGGGCGGCAATATGGTGCGCAGGCTGCTCGCCGAGCCCTCGCATAGCGCCGTTGTCTACGATCAATCGCCGATAGCGGCGCAAGCGCTCGGCTTGGAGCGCCTGCGCGCGGCTGCTTCTCTCTCCGAACTGGTCGCGGCGCTCGCGCCGCCGCGCGCCATCTGGATCATGCTTCCTGCGGGCGATCCCACGGAGCAGACCATCGCACAGCTCTCGCCGCTGCTCGCTGAGGGCGACGTGATCATCGACGGTGGCAACAGCTTCTGGCAGGACGATGTGCGGCGCGCGGCCATGCTGCGCCAGCGCGGTGTGCATTACGTCGACATCGGCACGAGTGGCGGCATCTGGGGACTTGAGCGCGGCTATTGCATGATGATCGGTGGCGAACCCGAGATTGTCGAGGGCCTCGATCCTTTGCTTGCGACGCTTGCGCCTGGGCCCGGCGACATCCCGCAAACGCCGGGCCGGGAGGGCAGGGACCCGAGGGTCGAGCGCGGCTATCTGCACGCGGGTCCCTCGGGCGCCGGCCATTTCGTGAAGATGATCCACAACGGCATCGAATACGGCTTGATGCAGGCATACGCGGAAGGGTTCGACATTTTGAAGAACGCCGGTTCGGACGAACTCCCGCCAAATCATCGCTTCGACCTCGACCTCACCGACATTGCCGAGGTGTGGCGGCGGGGCAGCGTGATCTCTTCGTGGCTTCTCGACCTCACCTCGTTGGCGCTCGCGAAAAGCCCGGCGCTCGAGGATTACGCGGGACGCGTTGCGGATTCCGGCGAGGGACGCTGGACTGTCAACGCAGCCATCGACGAGGCAGTTTCCGCGCCAGTTCTGACGGCATCGGTCTATGCGCGTTTTCGTTCGCGCAAGGAGCACACATTCGCCGACAAGCTGCTCTCGGCGATGCGCAATGCATTCGGAGGACACAAGGAGCCGTCAGCCTGATGGACATGCAATCGAACATCGCAGAAGACAACGCACTCACGCAGCCGGATCCCTGCTGTTTCGTGCTCTTTGGGGCAACCGGCGATCTTGCGCAGCGCCTGGTCATTCCCGCACTCTACAATCTCGCAGCATCCGGTCTGCTGCCCGAACCCTTCGCGCTTGTCGGCGTTGCGCGTCGCGACGTCTCCACGGAAGAGCTGCGCACGCGCTATTACATGGGCCTTCGTGAATTCGCGACCCAGACAATTCATGATCACATCGCGCGTCGCCTCTTCGAGAAACTCATCGCAGTCAGCGCCGATGTCGAGGACGAGGGCTCGTTCGAGCGGCTGCGCGATGAGCTGCAAAGGCATGAGGATGACTGGGGCACGAAAGGCAACCGCCTCTTCTATCTCGCGACACCGCCTGCGGCCTTCGCTCCGATCGCCAATGAGCTCGGGCGCCTCGGGCTGACGCAGCAGAAGGCTGGCGCGTGGCGGCGCCTTGTGGTGGAAAAACCATTCGGCGTCGATCTCGGCTCCGCCCAAGAGCTCAACGCGCAGCTCCTGCAAACCCTGAGCGAGCATCAGATCTACCGCATCGACCATTATCTCGGGAAGGAGACAGTGCAGAATCTGCTCGTGCTGCGTTTTGCAAACGGCATGTTCGAGCCGATCTGGAATCGCGAACACATCGAGCACGTGGAGATCCGCGTCGACGAGGCGCTGTCGGTCGGACGGCGTGGCAAGTTCTACGACGCCACCGGCGCGCTGCGCGATATGGTGCCAAACCATCTCTTCCAGCTTCTGTCGTTGGTGACGATGGAGCCACCCTCGCGGTTCGACGCACATACGGTCCGCGCAGCCAAAGCCGCGGTCCTCTCTGCAATCGAGACTCAATCCCCAGAGCAGGCACTACGCAATTCAGTGCGGGGTCAATACACGGCGGGGCAGGCCGGTGAACACCAAGTTCCCGACTACCGTGACGCGGAGGATGTTCCGCGCGACAGCCGAACCGAAACCTTTGTCGCACTGCGTCTCAAGATCGACAATTGGCGCTGGGCGGGCGTGCCTTTCTATCTGCGCACGGGCAAGGCGCTCGCCTGCAAGCGGACCGAAATCGCGATCAAGTTCCGGACGGCGCCTCTCTCCATGTTCCAGACGATGCCGGTAGCCGATCTCGCCGATAATTATCTCGTGATCGGCATCGATCCGGTCGAGCGTATTTCGCTGCAATTCAACGCCAAGGTGCCCGGTCTGTCCATATCGATCCGTGGCGTGCAGATGGATTTCTGCTATCGCGACTATTTCCGCGCCGAGCCGAAAACCGGCTACGAAACGCTGCTCTATGATTGCATGCGCGGCGACAACATTTTGTTCCAGCGCGCCGACAGCATTGAGGCCGGCTGGCGCGCCGTAGAGCCTTTCCTGCGGGCGTGGCGTGACGCGGGCACTGACGGGCTCATGCCATATGCGGCCGGCGGCGAGGGGCCTGACGCCGCAAAGGAGCTACTGGCGCGCGACGGGCAGCACTGGCGCGAGGCCGGCTGATGACCGACGCCCGCTGGCGTATTTTTCCCGACGCATCTGCGCTCGCCGAAGCCGCGGCAGAGACGATCGTCGCCGCGATCGAGGCCAGCTGCGCGGTGCCGTCCATCTGCCTGAGCGGCGGATCGACGCCGCGCCGGGTTTATGACCTGCTGGGCCGCGATCCCTGGGTCTCCCGCATCCCGTGGCCGCGCGTGCACTGGTTCGTTGGCGACGAGCGCTTCGTGCCGGCGATCGACGAGCGCAGCAATATGCGTGAGGCCCGGCGGCTGCTCCTCGATCGATACGCGCGGAAGGAAAACATCCATGCTGTGCCTACCGACGCGATCGACGTCCACGCGGCGGCGCAGAAATACGATGCGGAGCTCCGCAGCTTCTCGGCCGCGCGCGGTGCGGATACGCTGTTCGATCTCGTACTGCTCGGCGTAGGGCCTGACGGGCATGTGGCGTCAATCTTTCCGGGCTCCGCAGCCGCGAGCGAGCAAAGCCAATGGGTGGTCGGCGTGGATCATCCGGGGCTCGCGCCCTTCGTGCCCCGCGTCACGCTGACGTTCGACGCGCTGTCGTCCTGCCGGGGCCTATTGTTCATGGCGGAGGGTTCGGGAAAGGCAGAGATCCTTTCGCGCATTGCACAAGGCGACGAGCTTCCAGCGACGCGCGTGACGTCGCAACAAAGTGCCGTGTGGCTCGTAGACGAAGCAGCCGCGCCGCGCGCGGAAGTGCTCGGTCCTCGCCTCATCTTGTTGATGGGCGTGTCGGGCTCCGGCAAGACGACGATCGGCGGTGCGCTCGCCGCGCGGTTAGGCTGGTCGTTTCTCGATGCCGACGATCTGCATTCGGACACCATGAAGGCGAAAATGCATTCTGGCACGCCCCTCACGGATGACGATCGTGCGCCCTGGCTTCAATCCATTTGCGACGATCTCGCGCGCAGGAAGGCAGAGGGGGCTGACGTCGTCGTCGCCTGTTCTGCGCTGAAGCGGCGCTATAGAGATGTCATCGTTCCTTCTTTCAGGAGAAGCCGCGTGGTGCATTTGCGCGGCGCCCCCGCGCTCATCGCGGCGCGGCTGGAAAGGCGCAAGGGCCATTTCATGCCCTCCGCACTGCTCGGCGATCAGTTGAGTGTGCTCGAAGTGCCCGCCGAAGACGAACACGCAATTGTTGTAGACGTCGACGGCCCGGCGCCAACGCTAGTCCACTTCATCCACGCGCGGCTGCAGACGTTCATCA
>JAQGKN010000166.1 GCA_028290085.1 Hyphomicrobiales bacterium | reverse complement strand
AGATCCCAGGACTTCTGTTGCGCGCGCGCTTCCAGAACGATGCGGCTCATCAAGCCGGTGTCGGACGAGCGCACATATTTAACGACGATGCCTGTCGCTGTTTCGAAGGCCTTCCAAAGCGGCAAGGCCTCCTGCTCGTTCATCGAGCCATAAATAATGATCTCGCCACCCTCGGCTTTCGCCGCCGAGATGGCATCTGGCATGGCCCAGGAAGCCGCTGTCGCTTGCGCGTATGCAGCGTTCCAGCCAGCGAATCCCAGTCCGGCTAGCCCAAGCGCGCTACCGCGCAGGACGTCTCGACGCGCAAAGTCCATATTCCCCTCCCTCGCCGTCGCTCTTGGCGCTCGGGGTGACCCGGGCAGCATGGCAAACTTGACCAGGCCACTATGGCTCGCGAGGGAGGTCTTAGGCAAGCCTGCCTGAAAGGCACCCATCCCCGACCATCAAGGCGACCGGGGATGCGAAGCTCGACTTTTAGCGATTGGTCGCTGGTGCCGTCCCGGAATTCGAGCTGGTGCTCGACGCATAATGGAACTGCGGTGCATTCTGCAGGTCCTGCTTTGTCATGTGGACAACGGCGCGGTCTGGATAATCCTGCATGGTCGACGAGCTGGCGGCCGTGCTTGGTGCGCTCGTCGTCTGTGCTGGCGGTGCCGACATGGCAGGCTGACCAGAGTTTGTCGTCGTCTGCGCAAGACCTGTCGAAGACGCGGACGGCGCCACCGGCGCTGTGGCGCTGGTCGTCGTCACGCCATCCTTACGCGCCCATTCAACCCGTTCGAAGGGAATGGCCACATCTTTTTCGCCGATACCCAGGAAGCCGCCAACGCCGATCACGATCGCTTTGATCGAACCGCCATGATCGACGATGATCTCACTGATGTCGCCGATCTTCACATCGTCCGTGCCATAAACGTCCACACCAACGAGCTTGGATCCGCGCCACTGGTCCGGCGTCATCTGCGTCATGAACTGCCCGCCGTCGCGGGCGGGCGCCGCGCTTTGAGCGAGGCAGGGTGTTGTCACAAAGGCCGCACCCAGAAGGATGGCGGCCGAGACCTGCTTTATCATCACGAACTCCTGTCGAAGTCGCCGGAACGGCGTGCGATGACTAACCATTATGCCGGCGACCAGTTCGCTCGCCCGTGGCGGCATTCGAGGGAAATTAAATGACGGGCGAGCAATTGACGAGCCGCATGGATGGAGCGCAGCAAAGCGCATTGTCGAACGCATTTCCGCCGACAACATCACTCTGGTAGCAGCAGGCGTGGCTTTTTATGCGATGCTGGCAATATTTCCCGCGCTCGCGGCGCTGATTTCGATCTGTGGACTCTTCATGGATCCCGCACGCATTCGGGACCAGATCGCGGCCTTGGCCGCAATCCTTCCTCAGGAAGCCATGGAGTTGCTGGTCAATGCTCTGCAAAGCTTCTCGACCAACGGGTCGAGCAAGCTGAACACGGCGTTCCTCATTGGGCTCGGCATCGCCATCTGGAGTGCCAAGGCCGGCATGTCGTCACTGATGACGGGTCTGAACATCGTCAACCGTCTGCCCGAGCGACGGGGCCTGATCGAAGCCGAGCTCGTCGCTCTGTTGCTCACCCTCGCGGCCATCGTGTTCGCAATATTTTCCCTTGGTGCCATCGCAGGTCTGCCCGTCATTCTCAACGTGCTGCCCCTGAGCGATGGATGGCGCACCTGGCTCAGCCTTGGCCGCTGGCCGCGGCTCGCCGTCATGGTCAGTCTGGGTATCGCCGTGCTCTACCGCTTCGGCCCCTCGCGCAATGGCGCGGAATGGCGATGGATGACATGGGGCGCCGCGATTGCCACTGCGCTTTGGATCGGGGGCTCGTTAGGCCTGTCGTTCTACGTTTCGAACTTCGCATCCTACGACGCGACCTACGGCTCGCTCGCGGCTGTGGTGATTCTGCTCTTGTGGTTCTGGGTCGGAGCACTCGTCGTTCTCATCGGCGCCGAGATCGACGCCGAGCTTCTGGGCGAACGCGCAAGTGCAACGAGTCCGGATGTACCCGGACTCGCACAAAGCGAAAGTTAGCGCCCGTTCCGCCGCGTATCGGGCTTGGCAGCATCCGGGTTCGCGACACCCGCGCGACGTAGGGCGTCTGCCAGAAGGCCACCTGCTGAAGAGGATGGCGCCTGCTGTGTCGGCCGTGCAGATTTCGGAATCAAGGTCGGCGTGACATTGCGCTGGCGTGGTGGGCTAGCGCCCGCTTCCTGGTCCATGCGCATGGTCAGCGCGATGCGCTTACGCGGCGCATCGACTTCGAGCACCTTCACGCGCACGACATCGCCGGGCTTTGCCACCTCGCGCGGGTCCTTCACGAAGGTGCTCGACATGGCCGAGATATGCACCAATCCATCCTGATGCACGCCAATATCGACGAAGGCGCCGAAGGCCGCGACATTCGTCACAACGCCTTCCAGCATCATGCCGGGCTTCAGATCCGAGATCTTTTCTACACCGTCCTGGAAGGATGCAGTCTTGAAACTCGGACGGGGATCACGGCCCGGCTTTTCCAGCTCCTTGATGATGTCGGTGATTGTCGGCACGCCGAAATGATCGTCGACAAATTGCGCAGGTTTCAAGGCACGCAGGGACGTCACATTGCCGATGAGCACGTTGATGTCGCTTTTCGTGGCCGCGAGAATGCGGCGCACGACCGGATAGGCCTCCGGATGCACGCTCGACTGATCCAACGGATCGTCGCCACCGCGAATGCGCAGGAAGCCGGCGCAAAGCTCGAAAGCCTTGGCCCCAAGGCGCGGCACTTCACGCAGGGCGGTGCGGCTCTTGAACGGACCGTTCTGATCGCGGTGCTGAACGATGTTCTGCGCCAGACTCTCGCTGAGACCGGACACGCGTGACAGAAGCGGTGCGGAGGCCGTGTTCACATCGACGCCGACCGCGTTCACGCAATCCTCGACCACGGCGTCTAGCGAACGCGACAACTTCACTTCGCTGAGATCGTGTTGATACTGACCGACGCCAATCGACTTGGGATCGATCTTCACCAGCTCCGCGAGCGGATCCTGCAGACGACGTGCAATCGACACAGCGCCACGGATCGAAACGTCGAGATCAGGCAATTCCTGCGATGCGTAAGCCGACGCCGAATAGACGGATGCGCCTGCTTCCGACACCATGACTTTGGTCAACTTCTGCTCCGGCATCCCCTTCAGCAGATCGATGGCAAGACGGTCCGTCTCGCGCGACGCCGTGCCATTGCCGATGGCGATCAGATCAACGTTGTGCTTGCGGCAGAGCTTGGAAAGCACCGCGAGCGACTCATCCCAGCGCTTCTGCGGCTCATGCGGATAGATGGTCGCAAACTCAACCACCTTGCCGGTAGCATCTACGACCGCGACCTTCACACCCGTACGAAAACCGGGATCGAGACCCAGCGTCGCCCGCGCACCAGCCGGAGCAGCGAGCAACAGATCGCGCAGATTGCCCGCGAAAACCTTCACGCCGTCCTCTTCGGCTTTCTGCCAGAGGCGAACGCGCAGATCGACCGACAGGCTCGATTCCATGCGCGTGCGCCATGCCCAGCGCACGACGTCGCCGAGCCACTTGTCGGCGGGACGTCCCTGCGCCGACACGCCAGCACGCGCCGCAATGCGGTTCTCGTAAAGCCCTGGCGTGCCGGGCACCGGCGGCACCGGCTCAGCTTCGAGCTTGATGTCGAGGATCTCTTCTTTCTCACCCCGGAACACTGCGAGAATGCGGTGCGACGGCAGCTTCGTCAGCGGCTCGGAGAAATCGAAATAGTCCGAAAACTTCGCGCCCTCAGCTTCCTTGCCGGGCCGCACGGACGAGCGAAGCTGGCCCTGCGACCAGAAGGTCTCACGCAGCGAACCGATCAGCTCCGCATCCTCCGCGAAGCGCTCGACGAGAATGGAGCGCGCACCGTCCAGCGCAGCTTCAACAGTCTCGATGCCCTTCGCAGAATCCACATAAGCCAGCGCTTCGACCTTCGGCTCCTTGCGCGGGTCCTGCAAAAGCTCGATCGCCAAAGGCTCGAGCCCGGCTTCGCGCGCGATCTGCGCCTTCGTGCGGCGCTTCGGCTTGTAGGGCAGATAAATATCTTCGAGGCGCGCCTTGGTCTCGGCACCGTTGACCATGGCCAGCAGCGCATCGTCGAGCTTGCCCTGCTCCCTGATGCTTTCGAGCACCGCCTTGCGGCGATCCTCGAGCTCACGCAGGTAACGCAAACGCTCGTCGAGCAGGCGCAATTGCACGTCGTCGAGCGTACCCGTCACTTCCTTGCGGTAGCGCGCGATGAAGGGAACTGTCGCTCCGGAGTCGATCAGATCCACGGCGGCGGAGACCTGCCACTCCTGGACGCCGATTTCTTCGGCAAGACGCTGATTGATCGATTTCATGCACGGATCCTGCGAATCGCGATTGGACCCCTGACTAAAACGGGGGAACACCGGGGTCAAAGGCCGCGACGTCGTCTTGCGGGTAAACGCACAACCCAAAAGCTCAGCCGAGGAACCTTTGCGTCGACTGATACGTTGAGCACGAGATCAAACGAGCGCCCAAAATGGGATACGTTCAGAAACGGGAAGAAATGACGACGCAGATCAACCAAACCAACCCTGAGCTCCACCAGGACGAAGCCCTC
>JAQGKN010000159.1 GCA_028290085.1 Hyphomicrobiales bacterium | reverse complement strand
ATCTTCTGCCCGGAGAGCCTCGACCGCCTGATCCGGGATGCTGGCCTCGACGTGGTGCGGATCGAGAGCTTCGCCAACCGCTACGCTCTGCGGTACTGGATGCGGCTGATGCCGCTGCCGCTGGGTTTGAAGTCGCAACTGGCACGCCTTTTTGCCGCCACAGGGCTCGACCGCAAGCTCGTCAGCCTGCCAGTCGGCAATCTGCTGAGCGTCGCGCGCAAGGCTCGCCCGGCGGCTGTTTCGTCAGCGTAAAGGACGCCGATCACGGTTTGCCTTGCCTCCAGCCTCACAATTCGTTAATCCATGGCCGCAATGAGCCCCGGCCTTGTGCCGGGGTTTTGCTTGTTGGGCTGCCGCGCGGATGCGGGGGCCCGAGCGCCACGGGCGCAGTTCAAAGACCGAAAAATCATCATGGCGAATGTTGTTGTCGTCGGTGCCCAGTGGGGCGATGAAGGTAAGGGCAAGATCGTCGACTGGCTGTCGATCGAGGCCGATGTCGTCGCGCGGTTTCAGGGCGGGCATAATGCCGGCCATACGCTCGTCATCGACGGAAAAGTCTACAAGCTGTCGCTGCTGCCGTCCGGCATCGTGCGCGAGGGCAAGATTTCCGTGATCGGCAACGGCGTCGTCGTCGACCCTTACCATCTCGTCAAGGAAATCGGTCAGCTGCGCGCTCAGGGCGTGGAAGTCAGCCCGCAGAATTTGAAGCTCGCGGAAAATGCGCCGCTCATTCTGTCGCTGCATCGCGAACTCGACGCACATCGCGAATCGGCCTCGACCGCAGGCACCAAGATTGGCACGACGATGCGTGGCATCGGACCGGCCTATGAAGACAAGGTGGGCCGCCGCTCGGTCCGCGTGATGGATCTGGCCGAGCCCGATACGCTCGACGACAAGATCGCGCGCCTGCTCGCCCATCACAATCCTCTGCGCCGGGGGCTCGGCCTGCCGGAAATCGAGGCGAGGGCGATCCGCGACGAACTTCTTTCCATTGCGCCGCAGGTTCTTCCTTACATGGCGGCGACCTGGGAACTGCTCGACACGATGCGCCGCCAGGGCAAGCGCATTCTGTTCGAGGGCGCGCAGGGGGCGTTGCTCGATGTCGATCACGGCACCTATCCCTTCGTCACCTCGTCGAACACGACGGCCGCAAACGCGGCAACGGGTTGCGGCGTTGGTCCGCGTGCCATCGGATACGTACTTGGTATTGCCAAGGCCTACACGACGCGTGTCGGCGGCGGTCCGTTCCCGACCGAACTCATCGATGAGATCGGTCAGAAAATCGGCGAACGCGGGCATGAATTCGGCACGGTCACCGGCCGCGCGCGCCGTTGCGGCTGGTTCGATGCCGTACTCGTCCGCCAGACGGTGAAGACTTCTGGTATCGATGGAATCGCGCTCACGAAGCTCGACATTCTCGACGGCTTCCCAGAGATCAAAGTTTGTACGCGTTACCTGCTGGATGGCGTGGAAATCGATCGTCTCCCGGCCAGTCAGGCGGCGCAGGCTCGCGTCGTTCCTGTCTACGAGACCATTGAGGGGTGGGAAGGCACGACACAGGGCGCTCGCTCCTGGGCCGATCTTCCGGCGCAAGCCATCAAATACGTGCGTCGAATCGAGGAGTTGATAGGCGCGCCGGTGGCCTTGCTTTCGACCAGCCCGGAGCGGGATGATACGATTCTCGTGCATAATCCCTTTCAGGATTGAGTCGTGAGTGCATTGCCCTGTGCATCGGCCGCAGGGCTGCGGGATTGACGTATGAAACGTAGAGTGGTCAGAACGCGCAATGGCTGAATATTATCCGCTGCTCGTCAGGGCCGTCGCCGGCCTGGCTGATTCGAACCCGGATACGCGGCGCTCGATCTACGAGCGCGCGCGGTCGGCGCTTCTTGGCCAATTGCGCGCAGTTCAGCCGCCGGTTCCCGAGCAGGACATCGAGCGCGAAAGCCGCTCCCTGGACGATGCGATCGCCCGGATCGAGAACGAGATTGCCGAGCGTCTGGCCAATCCGGCAGCCCCGGCCGCTGGTGCCGGCAAGCCAGCTGCGCCGCCGCCTCCTCCTCCTCCTGCTAAAGCGCCGGAACCCGAAAATCGCGCCCAGGCACCCAAGCCGGCGCCGTTTGAGCCCCGCAAGCCGCCGGAGCCGCTGGCTCGCCGGCCGGAACCCGGCACGGCACAGCGTCCGCCGTTACCACCACGCAATGGACTGCCCCCGCGGCCAGGTCTGCCGCCCCGCCCGGGCGTCCCCTCGACTGACCGCCCTGGCGTTGGCGGTCTCGACGCTGCGCGTGCACGCACGAGTGCAGCTGCGCGCTCATCGCCCACCGGCCGCGACGACAAGGAACAGACACCTCCGCCAGCGCCGGCAGCGCCGCCTTTCGCAGCGAAGAAACCCGAGCGCGCAGCCCCCGATTTCTCGCCGCGCGATCATGTTTCCCGCGACGTGGCGCCTGGCGGGCAAGGCGCTCCGGATCTCGGCGCTGCCGATATGCGCACCCAGATGACCGAGGCCGACATAGCGGCGTCGCGTGCCGGGCTGCCTGATATCCGCGCTGAGCGGTCGGAGCGCCGCACCAGCGAAGCGCGTCCAGTCAATGTGACCCTGCGCAAATACGGCCCGCGCGCCGAAGCCGCGGGGACCGAGAGTCAGCCACCCGAAGCCGTGGCTGAAGAGACGCCGGCCGCACGTGGTGGAACCCGTCCCGCTGCTCCGCAGCGCAAGGAAGAATCACAGCGCAATCTGCGGCCATGGCTGATCGGCGTGCCCGTCGCTCTGGTCGTCGGCAGCATCGCCGTGTTTGCCTATATTCGTCGCGACAATCCCGACGATCTCGCCCGCATGAAGCCCGCGCCTTCGGCTGAAACATCCGACAATGCATCTGGAAAGATCGTCGAGCGGATCGGTGGCGGACAATCGTCGCGCCCGACGACGCCTGTTCCCGCCAAGCCGACGCAGACGGTTCCCGCTACGCCGCCGGCATCCTCGTCCAATGCACCGGCCATCGCGGTCGCCCAGCGCGCCGCCCTTCTCGTCGATGCGCCGGAAGATCCCCAGAAGGTGAAAACCTTCGTTGGAAACGTGGTCTGGCGCCTCGACAATGTGAGCCGTGGCCCCGGGCAGCCGCTTTCTATCGGCGTGCGGGCGGAAGTCGATCTGCCTGATGCGAAGCTGCGCGCGATCATGCTCATCCAGAAGAACACCGACGATACGTTGCCCGCGTCGCACACAATCGAACTTCGCTTCGTTCCTACCGAAGGCGGCCCGATACCGGGCGTTGCGCAGATCTCGACGCCGCAGATGCGCAAGGAAGACACGCCCGCCGGCGATGCCCTGACCGGCGTACCTGCGCCGATCATGCAGAATTATTTCCTGGTCGGCCTGACGCGGGGCGATGCTGCGGTCACGCGCAATGTGGATCTCATCAAGTCGCGCGCGTGGTTCGATATTCCGATGCTGCTTTCGGACCAGCGGATCGCCAAGATCACCTTCGAGAAGGGTGCGGCGGGCGAGCGCGTGATCAATGAAGCGCTCGACGCCTGGCAGAAGTAGGCGCGCTTCTGCGGTCCTCGAATCGAAAAGAGCGGCTTTGCAGCCGCTCTTTTTTTATCTTCGTATCAGGACCGGAGCGATCAGGCCGCAGGCTGTGCGCCGATGCGGGCGGGCGGCGGCGCGACGGCTTCGAGATTGGCGACGCCCGTCTTGACGGCGGCCTGAACCTTTTCGAATGCGCGGACTTCGATCTGCCGGACGCGTTCCCTCGAGATATGGAACTCCTCGGACAGCTGTTCGAGCGTGATGGGATCTTCCGCGAGGCGGCGTGCCTCGAAGATGCGGCGTTCGCGGTCGTTCAGCACGCCGAGCGCGGAGCGCAGTGCGCCGAGACGGTTGTCGGCCTCTTCGCGGTCGGCGAGGATGACCTCCTGGCTGGTGCTGTCATCGACAAGCCAATCCTGCCATTCGCCTTCGCCTTCCTGACGGAGAGGTGCGTTGAGCGAAGCGTCGCCGCTCATCCGGCGGTTCATGTCGACCACATCCTGCTCGGTTACACCGAGGCGGTGGGCGATGGTCTTCACCTGATCGGGCCGCAGGTCTCCATCTTCCAAAGCGGAGATCTGGCTCTTGGCCTTGCGCAGATTGAAGAACAGCTTTTTCTGGTTCGCGGTCGTGCCCATTTTCACGAGCGACCACGAGCGCAGGATGTATTCTTGAATCGAGGCGCGGATCCACCACATGGCATAGGTCGCGAGGCGGAAGCCTTTCTCGGGTTCAAACCGCTTCACGGCCTGCATGAGGCCGACATTGCCCTCGGAGATGACTTCGCCGATTGGCAAGCCATAGCCGCGATAGCCCATCGCAATCTTGGCGACGAGACGCAGATGTGACGTGACGAGACGGTGGGCCGCGTCGCGGTCTCCCTGCTCACGCCAGTTTTTAGCAAGCATGTACTCCTCTTGCGGCTCCAGCATTGGAAACCGCCGGATTTCCGCGAGGTAGCGGGTCAGACCGCTCTCGGCTGAAATCATCGGAAGCGCAGCAGCCATTCTTCCCTCCTGTTCGGGCCCCCAGGGTGGCGGGCCCGCGTCCTAAGCCGACACAGGGTCGCACTCGGCTCGGTGACACATATAGAGTTGCGACTTCGTGGCTGAAAGAGGGCGCACGGGTGGCTCGCAAGGGACGGTTAGATAATGTTCGCGTCAACAGCTTCAAGGGATCGACGTAAACGACACGTTGCCACGGGGGAAAAAGCCCAGGGGACAAGCGACGGCTTTGCTCCGCTTGGCCCCTGGATTAAATTTTCGTCATGTGGCGTTGCGCAGGCTTTCGCGGAGGTTTTCCAGGTCGGGCGGCAGCTTGCTCTCGAACATCAGCTCTTCGCCGGTGACCGGATGAACGAAGCCGAGCCGGAAGGCATGCAGTGCCTGGCGGTGCAGCGTCTCCAACTTTTCCCGCGCGACGGGGGACAGATTGGCCGCCTTGGTCTTGAAGCCCGCGCCATAGACGGGGTCACCCAGCAGCGGGTAACCGATATGGGCGAGATGCACGCGAATCTGATGGGTGCGGCCAGTCTCCAGGCGGCAGGAGACCATACTGATTGGCGCGGTGCCGGAGACGATGCTCTCTTCGACCTTCCAATGGGTGATGGCTTCGCGACCCTTGTCGATGCGGACAACCGCCATTTTCTCCCGCTGGTGCGGATGACGGCCAAGCGGCGCGTCTACGGTGCCGGCCTTGCGGTCGATACGGCCCCAGACGAAGGCGAGATATTCGCGCGTCAGCGACAGGGTGCGGCCATGGTCGGCGAAGAGGAGCGAGAGGCCCTGATGGGCAGCGTCGGTCTTGGCGACGACCAGCAGGCCCGATGTGTCCTTGTCGAGGCGGTGGACGATGCCGGGACGGCGCACGCCGCCTATGCCCGAAAGACTGTCGCCGCAATGGGCGATCAGTGCATTCACCAGCGTGCCCGTGTCATGGCCGCTGGCGGGATGGACAACCAGACCAGCCGGCTTGTCGATGACGAGCAGGTGTTCGTCCTCAAAGACGACATCGAGCGGGATGGCTTCGCCGAGCGGCTCGGCCGCTACCGCGGCAGGCACTTCGAGCGTCACTCTCTGGCCTTCGCGGAGCTTGGCGCCGGGGTCAGTGGCCTGGCGCCCGTCGAGCATGACGAGACCTTCCTCGATCAGCGACCGGATGCGGGTGCGCGACAGGGCGACCCCTTCAGCCTCGGCGCGGGCGGCGAGGGCGCGGTCGAGGCGCTGTCCTGCCTCCTCCGGCGTGATCTCATAGGTGACGAGCCCCTCTTCGGGGGTCGCGAGGGGCGGGCCGACGTGAATGACCTTTTCGGGCTTCTGACGTTCGGCCTCACGGGCGATGCCGGCCTGCTGGCGGCGTTTGGCGTGCTGGTTCATGCGAAGGGCATAGCACGTTGCATCAATCCGATCTAAAGCTCGCAACGTCTTTTTTCGATCGGAACGGCTCATTGCCCGAAAATATGTCTCCCGGCGCGCAAGCGGCCCCCAAGAACGCCTCCTCCAT